>JBBJNX010000092.1:0-7591 GCA_037721115.1 Candidatus Limnocylindria bacterium | reverse complement strand
CCGGCATGATCCTGGCCGCCGGGCCGTCGGTGCCGGCGATCCAGGTACCGTGGGTATCCACGATGGTTCCATCGGCGAAGTTGAAGACGTCCTCGCCGAAGTACCAGACCGATCCGTCATCAGCCTGCGCGTAGAAGTCGTAGGCGACCTCGTGCAGCCGGTCGTCCAGGAACGCCACGTACTGCGAGACCAGGGTGGCGACCAGCTGCCCCTCCCACTCGATGATCCGCGGCGTCGGCAGCAGCGTGACCTCGGTCCGGAACGCCGCGTCGTCCACGGTGCCCAGCAGCAGGACCGACTCCTGGCTCGACACCGGGAAGAGGGGATTCGTGATATCGGTGGGGTGCGTGAAGGTCGGCATGGCGAGGTCCACGCGATCGGCCTCGGGAGCGAGCGCCAGGCCATCGGGCGCGGCCGGCTGCGGGATCGTGCCGGCCGGAGATGCGCCGGATGAGGTACTCGGACCTCCGGACGCTCCCACTGACTCCATCGGCGCCGTTGGCGCGGGAGGCGTGTTGGTTCCGCACGCGCTCGCGGCGAGAGCCAGGACGGTCAGGATCGGTCCGAGTCTCTTCATCGTCGGTCCGTCTCAGTCGTCGTCGGCTTCGGTGCCGATGACTGTGAAGCTCTCGTCGAGGTTGACCTCGACCTGCGAGCCATCGTCGCGGCGAATCTCGACCCCGTAGGCCGCGCCGCCATCTCCGGTCTCGGTCTCGATGACGGTCCCCCCGCCCACCGAAACAAGGGCGGCCGCTTCAGCTCGCTCGCGGTCCGTGCCGGTCAGCGGCTGGTCACTGTCAGTACCCTCGCCCTCGTCGCCGGCCTCGGTATTGGTCTCTGCCAGACCGATGCCGACCCCTGCGCCGACCATCGTCAGCGCAAGCACGCCGCCGGCCAACCACTTCGTTCGTCTGTTCATGTCGTGCTCCTGTTCGGTGTTGCGTTTGAAGATCTGCGTCCACGCTAGCCGGGAACACCTGACGCCTTACTGAATGCGACCAACGAAACTCAGACGTCGGATGCGCGAGCCAGGCGAACCTCGATTCGGCTCCCGCCGAGCGGGCTGTCGCTGACGACGACCGTCCCGCCGTGCGCCGCAACCAGCTCCGCAACGATCGCCAACCCGAGCCCGCTGCCACCGGCGTCGCGGGCGCGCGCGGCGTCGAGTCGGACGAAGCGCTCGAACACGCGACCCCGGTCGGCCGGAGCTATGCCAGGGCCGTCGTCGTCCACCCGCAGGAGCACGGCGCCGCCCTCTTCGAGGACCGAGAGCGCCACCCGACTGCGAGCATGGCGTGCCGCATTCTCGGCAAGGTTTGCGACGACCCGTCGCAGACCGTCGGCGTCTCCACGGACGCGCCCACCGGACACGCCCGTGGTGTCGACCGCGACGGCGCCCTCGCGGCGTAATGCGCGCGCCGCCTCGAATGCGAGATCGTCGAGATCGAGCGGGCGGTGTTTCAGCTCGAGAGTCCGCTCGTCGGCGCGAGCGAGGAAGAGGAGGTCGTCGACCAGGCGCGCAAGCCGCAGGCTCTCGGCCAGCACGGTTCTCGCCAGCTCCGAGGCGTTCGTCCGTTCGGGATATGCCGCGGCCACCTCGGCGTGCTGGCGGATCGATGCGATCGGCGAACGAAGCTCGTGCGACGTGTCGGCCACCAGCTGACGCTGCCGATGCGATGCACGCTCGAGCCGAGCGAGCATCTCATTCATCGTGACGGACAGGCGTGCGATCTCATCGGTTCCGGGCGGCGCCGGAACGCGGCGGTGGAGCTGCGTCCCTGAGATCTCCTCCACCTCGCGCCGAATCGCCTCGACCGGCGCGAGGGAACGACCGACGAGCATCCATGCCACCACCCCGACGAGGATGAGCAGGATCGGCAGGCCGGTTGCCAGAAGGGTGGTGGCGACCTCTGTGGACTCCTCGACCAGGTCGAGCGCGTGGGCAACGACGACGGTCCGAGCGCCCAAAGGTCCTCGCGCGGAGGCGGAGATGATCATGAAGGGGTCGTCGTCGCCCGCCACGGTGATCGTGGCCATGCCGCCTGGATCGAGGTCCGCGGCGAGGGCCGTGCCTGGGGCCTCCGCGCCAGCCGCCAGCACGCGGCCGTGCGCGTCGAGCACCTGGATCAAGAGGTCGTCCGAGCTGGGCAGGGTCAACTCGCTCGGTGCCGTGCCGCCGCGAAGCTCGGCCGCGACGTCCGCCGCCCGCAGCCGCGCGTCGGCCAGAACCGATTCAGTCAGCGCTCCGCGCATCACGGTGACCAGCGCGACCGCGCCGACGATCAACGCGACGCCCACCAGCACGATGGCCAGGACCGTCGTGCGTGCACGGATCGAATCGGCCCGCGCCAGGAAATTCGGCTGCCGTTCGCGCATCGCCTCACCCACCGTCAGCATCCAGCCGGTAGCCGGCACCGCGAATGGTCTCGAGGGCCCGGCGATCGAACGGGCGGTCGACCTTGTTCCTCAGGTGGCCGACGTACACCTCGACGATGTTCGGGTCGCCCTCGAAGTCGTAGTCCCAGACGTGGGCCAGGATCTCCGTCTTCGAGACGACCGCGCCCGCGCGCCGCATCAGGAACTCGAGCAGCTGCATCTCGCGCGCGGTGAGCTCGACCTCGTTGGCCCGCGCCATGCGCGATGGCCTGCCGGGTCGAGGCGCAGGTCCCCGGCCTCGAGGACGGTCGGTCGTTGCGGCGCGCCGCGGCGCAGCAGTGCCCTGATGCGCGCAACCAGGACCGCGTGGGCGAATGGCTTTGTCAGGTAGTCGTCCGCTCCGCTGTCGAGGGCGCGGACCTCGTCGGAGGCGCCGTCGCGGGCGGTCAGCATCAGGATCGGCGTCCAGATGCGTGCCTCGCGCAGCCCCTCGCAGATCTCGTACCCGTTGATCTCGGGCAGCATCAGGTCCAGCACGATGGCGTCGTATGGCTCTTCTTGAGCCAGCCAGAGCCCGTCCGTACCGTTGAGCGCCACGTCGACCGCGAACCCATCGGCTTCCAACCCGTTTCGCAGGCCGGCCGCCAATCGCATTTCGTCCTCGACCACGAGTATTCGCACCACATCATCTTGCGGCAGCTTTCTGAATCCGACCTGAACGGACCCTGAGCGAAGAGGTTCATCGCCCGAAGAGCCTTCCTCAGCGGGTAGCATCCGAACATGAAGAACGAATCCGGATTCGTCGAGACGAACGGGGCCCGCATCTACCACGAGGTCGAAGGCACCGGGGAGGCCGTCGTGCTCATTCATGCAGGCGTGGCCAACCTCCGCATGTGGGACGACCAGGTGGCGGCTTTGCGCGACAGTTATCGGGTGATTCGCTACGACACGCGGGGCTTCGGACGCACGGAGACCGATGCGGTCGAGTTCTCGAATCGCGCCGACATCGTCGGGCTTCTCGATCGGTTCGGGGAGTCGTCGGCGCATGTCGTCGGGTTGTCACGCGGCGGAATGATCGCGCTCGACTTCGCTCTCGAGTTCCCCGACCGCGTCCGCTCCCTCGTCGTCGCGGCGGGCGGCATCAGCGGCTACGAGTCGCCCGACGATGCTGACGAGGCGACCTTCGAGCTGGCCACGAAGTACGAGGAGTCGAAGGATTGGGAGGCGCTCGCCGACTGGGAGACCGCCTATTGGGCCGATGGGCCGGGCCAGCCACTCGGCCGAGTCGATTCCGAGGTCCGCGCGAAGGTGCACGAGTGGGTTCTGACAACCTATCAGGCCGAGAAAGTGGAAGGGCAGCCGCAGAGGCTCGATCCGCCAGCGGTCGGGCGACTTTCCGAGCTGCGGGCGCCGCTGCTTGTCATCAGCGGGACTCTGGACGAACCCGGCACGCGGGAGTCGATGCGCCATCTCGCCGACGCTGTCCCCGGGTCCTGGTTCGAGCTGTTCGAGGGCGCAGCTCACATGCTCAACCTGGAGCAGCCGGAGCGATTCAACACGCTGTTGCTGGAGTTCTTCAACTCGGCCATCGTCGAGAAGGCCTGAACGCCAAACACCTCGGCCCGGGGTAGAGTCGGGCGAATGAGCGAAATCGACGCAATCCTCGATGCGGCTGCGCAGCTCCGGGCTCACGGTGAGCCGGTCGCGCTGGCGACCGTCGTATCGGTCCGTGGCTCGTCCTACCGTCGCCCGGGCGCGAGGCTTCTTGTGCCCGCGCGGAGCGCGCCGATCGGCCTCATCAGCGGCGGCTGTCTGGAGGAGGAGGCCGCCCGACTCGCGCGGAAGGCGCTCGACCTCGACAAGCCCGTGCTGGTCACCATCGACCATTCGGCGGAGGGCGACGAGCTATGGGGGATCGGCCTTGGCTGCCAAGGCGTCATCCAGCTCCTGGCCGAACCGCCCTCGCTGGCTGCCGAAACGCTTGATGCGCTGGATAGCGCGCGTCGCGACGGCACTACCACCCACCTTCTCACCGAACTCGACGGCCGGCGAAGCAGCCTCGGCCCTAGCGAGGTCGTTGCGCTTGGCGAGCGGGCCGCGCGGGCCGCGGCTTATGGTCAGCCGGTGGTGCTCGGCGATGCCGTCCTCGATGCGATCCTCCCGCCGCTTCGGCTCGTCGTGTGCGGGGCGGGTCCGGATGCTGCTTCGCTCGTTGCCGCCGCCCTGCGACAGGGCTGGCGTGTCGACGTCGTGGACCCGCGAAAGTCATTTCTTCGCGCGGATCGCTTCCCCGGCGCGAGGCTGCACGACATCGAGCCGGCTGTGGCCGCCGCCCTCATCGACGCCGGTGAGCGAACGGCGGTGGTGATCATGAGCCACGATTATCTGCGCGATATGGCGTTCCTGGGGGGATTCGCGGGACGGAGCTTGAGCTACCTCGGCGTGCTCGGGCCGCGGGATCGGACCGACCGGTTGCTCGCTGAGCTGAGCGTCACGTTGTCGGCTTCGAATCTGTCGGCGCTGCATGCGCCCGCGGGACTGGACATCGGCGCTGATGGGGCGGAGCAGGTCAGCACGTCGATCATCGCGGAGATACTGGCCACGATCCACGCGAGATCGGGCGGGCCGCTGCGCGACAGGACGGGGCCGATCCACGATTGAGGGCATGCACCTCACGAAGTATATATGTATATACGTCAGGCAGGAGCTAGCCTATCCGCCGATGAAGCTCATCTCCACCTTGGGCAGATCGACCGTTTCGAGGGTGCGGAGGTCGGAATAGCGGTCGTCACGGCCGGTCCAGATGATTCGGAGGGCCTCCGCCAGATCGGCATCGGTGGGTCCGGACCGGATGAGCCCGCGCAGGTCATGGCCAGACGTGGCGAACAGGCAGGTGTAGAGCTGGCCATCTGCGGAGAGGCGGGCACGGGTGCAGTCGCCGCAGAAAGGCTGAGTGACGCTGCTGATGACGCCGATCTCGCCGGCGCCGTCGCGGTATCGATAGCGCTGCGCCACCTCACCGCGATACTGCGCGTCGACAGGCTCGAGCGGCCAGCGGGCGTGGATGGCGGCGACGACATCGGCCGCGGGCACGACATCGTCCAGCCGCCAGCCATTGGTGTGGCCAACGTCCATGTACTCGATGAAACGCACGGTGGTTCGCGTGTTCCGGAAGTGCTCCGCCAGGTCACCGATGGCGTGCTCGTTGAGCCCGCGTCGAATGACCGCGTTGACCTTGATCGGTCCGAGGCCCGCCGCCTCCGCGGCTGCGATTCCGTCGAGGACTCGCGAGACGGGGAAGCCGACGTCGTTCATGGCCTGGAAGGTCGGGTCGTCAAGCGCGTCGAGGCTGACGGTCACCCGGTCGAGACCGGCGTCCGCAAGCGACTGGGCATGACCGTCAAGCAGTGAGGCGTTCGTGGTGAGGGTCAGGTCGTCGATCCCCTCGATTCGGGCCAACAACGCCACCAGGTGGGCGAGATTCTTTCGCACGAGCGGCTCGCCGCCGGTCAGCCGCACCTTGCGGACGCCCAGCGCGACCGATGCCCGCACGATGCGGTCGATCTCCTCGAAGTCCAGGATCTCCGCGCGCGGGAGGAAGGCGTGGTCGATGCCGAACACCTCTTTCGGCATGCAGTACACGCAGCGGAAATTGCATCGGTCCGTGACGCTCACGCGTAGGTCTCGCATCGGTCGAGCGAGCGTGTCGAGGACGGTAAGCGGATTGGTCATGGACCATGGATCGTGGCAGCCATCGGCCGTAAGCGCAACGCGACCCCTTTCTGGGGCGTCATGATTCCCACATGAAGTTGAACGGGCGCCACCTGCTTGCGCTGGTCGCATTGTCGATCCTGGCGGCGCTGATCGCCCTGCTTCTGATCCGACCGCAGGCGGCGGCACCGACGGCCGATGGAGATCCCACATCCATCGAGCCGATTCACGATGTGCCCGGAATTCCCGTGGTCGATCCGGTTCCCTGGGCAGCAGTTGAGTGGTTGTCCCTGGAGGATCCAGTTTCACCTGATCAGCCACCAATCATGCGCATGGACGCGATGGTGGACGGCGGCGAGCTCGTCCTCGGGTGGGGTCGAGCCTCCACCCCGAACCGCAACCAGTTCAACGACATGGGGGCCGTGTTCGTCTCGCGCGATGGTCGATCGTGGCGCACGGCGCTCATCGAGAACGGCGTCGACGAAGTGAACACCTCGGAGCTGAACGGCGTCGCCGTCGGACCTCGTGGATACCTGGCGTACGGCGGGGTGTGCTGCGAACCGGAGGCCAGGGCGTTGTGGCACTCGACCGATGGCCTTGAATGGGTACGCCTCGAGATCGACGGAGATCTCGATCCTACCGACGTGTATTTTGCCGCGATCGTCGGGGTGGAGGGCGGCTGGGTCGCCATCGGCAACACGATCGACGGGCAACAGGGCCAACTGTGGACCTCCGAGGATGGATCGAATTGGGAGCTGATCGACGGCGATCAGGCAGGCCTTGCGTCGGCGACGCTCTCCGACCTGGCGGTTGGGGCCGACGGGCTGGTTGCAGTCGGCACCGTCGACGGGCAGGACGGGACATACGACGGGGGCATCTGGACATCCGCCGATGGACAAAGCTGGCAGCGAGTCGGGGCCGACGACCCGGTCTTGGCGGGAGGGGGTGAAACGCAGCTCCACGGGGTCATCGCCCACGCTGGAGGGATCTTCGTCACCGGGCTTTACGGATCGACGGAGGACCGGCAGAAATGCGAGCAGCTCGGTCTGGCAGCCGCTGACTTGGGACCCCCGCGGACCGCGTTTTCTTGTGCGTCAGGCACCGAGCACCACTGGGTCTTGCGTGATGGTCACGCATGGGAGCGCATGGATCCGATGCAGGCGCCAGGCGACCATCCCATCGAGTTCCGAGTCGTCGTTGCCGGAGGACCGGGCCTCATCGTCCTGGGCGAGAGCTCCCCCCCGGCATCTCCCGATACCGCACTTTTCGCTTCGAGCGATGGACGGCAATGGACCGCGCTGCGCCCGCGACAGCCCGTGGCCAACGGCGTCGCGATTGGCCTCGTCGTACGTGAGCGCCAGCTGCTCGCCGTGACCGGGCATTTCGACGGAGCGCAAGACGCCGTCCGTTTCTGGCTCGGCTCAGCCAATTAGCGCCCAGAGGGCCATGCCTAGGCGAGCAGCCGGCTCGCGCCGATCATCGTGCCGACCAGGACTGCGGTGAC
>JBBJNX010000091.1:0-7611 GCA_037721115.1 Candidatus Limnocylindria bacterium | reverse complement strand
CGTGAACGCGCTGGATGATACGCCGCACGCGCGGTCACGGCCCGCGCTCGTTCGGCACACTCACCAGCGCCAGCTGGGGCAGTGTCAACTCGGAATCGGCGTCGGCTCCATCGCGGCCGTCGTGGTCGTCGGCTGGCGCTGCATCGGGCAGATCCGTTCCGTAGCGGCGAGCGACGACGACGACGGCGAGAAGAATGGCGACCCCGGCCCCGAGCAGAGCGGCCGCAAGGGGACGTTGTCCGGCGGTTGCTTCGGTGACCCCAGCGACCGTTGCCTCCGCGGTCGACCTCATCGGACTCTGGTGAGCGGCATCTGCCGCGAGGAGCACCAAAGCCGGGGCCGGACGGACTCCGTCGCAACCGACGAGGATGCGTGACGGGTCCGCGACCGCCACCCCCACCAGCGTCACCGTGCCCTTCGGCAACTCGGCACGGGTACCACCATCGCAGAGCCGCTCGACGACGACGGCCGACCCGTCCGCCTCGATCGCCCTGCGGTCATCCGTGCCCGTCAGACGACCGACGAGCGAGACCCATCCTGGCGGATCGCCAGGATCTGGCATAGCCGTCGTGGGGGTCGCGGCAGGACCCGATCCGACGACCGTGTCGCCCTGGCGCTCGCCCAGCACGACCAGCGGCAGACCCGATCCTGGCTCCGCTTGAATCTCGCGCAGACCGCCCAGCTCGAGTGGAAGCGGGGCGGTGCGTCCGTGCAGGACGCGTTCGAGACGCTCGGAAGAGGCCGGGGCGACGCCCACCAGGCGCACGCCATCCCAGAGCAGGCCGGCGACGCCCACCAGGCGCACGCCATCCCAGAGCAGGCCGGCGACGCCCAGCTCCGGCCACGAGGATGCCACGAGCGTCGCGCCCACGCGGAGTTCGGACAGACCAGACTCACCAACGGCAGCCAGCGTGGAGGCATCCTCCACAGCCGAGCCGCCTCCATCGCCGGTGGCCGCCATCGGGCCGACGGCTGGGGCCGCCCCAGAGCCGGAAGCAGGGCGACCGGCGCTCTCCGCTGCGTCCGTCGCGCCAGCAAGGATCCGCAGGTCGCCATCGGTGCGAGGCCAGACCCGGTACCCGCGAAGCGCCTGAGCGCCCGTGGTCTCCTGGCCGAGGACTCCACTCACCTCGACCCATGTGCCGACCACCAACGGGTCGTCGTCTATCGCCAGGGGAGCGCCCATTGCCACTCGCAGGGGTCCGCTGCCGTCGTCGAGCTCAAAGGAGACGGTTCCGCTCGAGGCTCGTCGGGCCGACGCCACCAGGGCACCGCGGACCACGACGAGATGCGCTTCCGACGCCTCGGACGCGTCGCCGGTACGCAGGGTTCGAGCGGCCGGGTCCGGAGCGGTCCCCAGGCGACGCGGCGCAGTGGTGACACGCAGGGACTCCATACCTGCCTTGGTCGATCGCACGCCATTGACCTCGAGGAGCTCGCCCAGAGACACGGTCCCTGCCTCGTCGCCGAGTCGCAGCAGGATCGCTCCACTCGCGTCCTGGACGACCGCCGAGCCGGGATCGACCGTGCCGGACGCGAGCGTGACGACGCCGCGCACCGTGACTCTCGCGTTCTTTACGGCGGCTCGAGCATCGGCGATCGGAGTGACGCTGCCATCCGGCGGTGCGGCGCTCGCACTCGCACTCGCGCTCGGACCTGCCGATCCGCCCGACGATGGGAGCGGCGAAGGCGCGGCGGATCGTTCGACATCGCTGGGATCCCGCGGCTGCACGCGGTACCCGGACGATCCGGTCCCCGACGAGTCGCGTTGCCCGACGATACCGACAACCGCGACCCGAACTCCAGACTCCCAGGTGGACGTGTCGATGCCGGTTTCGGTCCCGACGATCACCCGCACGGCACCGGTCCCGTCGTCAACCTCGAACGCGAGGCCGCCGGTCAGGGAGGTCGGGCTCCCATCGATGGTGCCGTCGATGCGCACGAGGCGAGCCTCGACTGACTCATCCACCGCGCCCGTCGCCGACGCGAGCACCGGCGGCGCTGCGTTGGACAGGCCGGTTACGACGAGGTTCTCGGCGGCCGCACGAATGGTGCGTTGCGCGAAGCGATCGTCGAGCGTCCCGCTGACCACGACATGGTCACCGCGCGCAAAGGATCCGCCGTCGAGCAACACGGCGATGCCTCCGCTGTCGTCGGCGACGTATCCCCCGCCCTCGGCGAAGTCGGATGCGGTCAACGCGTCTCCTTCAACGATAACGACGCTGCCGTCGGGCATCGCTCGCGCAGACGCGATCGAGATCGGCATCGGACCGGACGTTGCCGTCGGAGCTGGTGAGGGGGAAGGGGCGGGAATGGAAGGCGCTGGAGTAGCTGACGCTGTCGGCGTTGGCGCGTTCGTCGGGGCTGGGCTGGCGGTCGGGTTCGGGTCGGTCGGGTCAGGCACCGGCGGCGACCCGCTGTTCTGCGGGTCCGGCAGAGCCTGGACGAAGAGGTCAACGGCATTCACGTCCGTGTCCACGCTCGACCCTGCCGATCCGCCGGGGAGCCGCTCGAGGCTCGCGCCGGGTGGCGGCGCGGCGGCAGGGATCCCCTCGAGCCAGGTGTTCGCCGCCGTTCCCCACCCGACGGCGTCGATGGCGCTGCTGGCGCCCTGGATGCGGACCGCGACGCTACCACCGGTGGCAGACAGGCCGCCCGCATAGATCGCATCGGCGATGGGTGCGAAGACGCCGAGCTCGTTCGCGAGGAGGACGTGCGATCCAGGTGGCACCTCCGGCGCACCTAGATCCCAGACGGCGCGTCGACTGACCGTTGCACCGCTGGCCGTGACGTACACAAGCTCCAGCCCCTCGAGCGGCAACGGCGCCGCCGACGGGTTGTAGAGCTCGATAATTTCATCGCTGGCGCTTGTGCCCCCGGTCATGACCTCGCTGACCACGAGGTGGTCGATTCCCGACGCTGATGTCCGATCGACGATCCCGATCGGCAGGTACGCCACCAGGAGCAGACAGGCGATCAGGGAACGGACCAGGGCGGGCATCCCGCGCGACGGGGAGGCGATCGATTCAGAAACAGACACGGCTCTTACCTCGGCTGTGGAGGCACAGGCCTGCGCAGGATGCTCGCTGCCCGCTTACCGCCCGCTTAGTGGCCGCTTACCGTGCATCGAGTTTCACCGGTACAATCGGCGGCCATGTCCATTGAGAACCGATCCGCCTCGCGCGCCTCGCGCGCCGAGGCGCGCCGACGTGCCCGCCTTGTCGCTCGCGGCGAGCCATCCGAGCCGGTGACCGCTGCTCCGGAACCCGAACCGCGGTCGAATCGCGGCGGATTCCTGAATCGCATGTTCCCGCCCGCGCCGCGGCTCCCCAATCGCCCGGATCCGCTCGCCGGCTTCACCGGGACCGGTCCGATGCGTCCGATCACTGTGCGCCTCTTCCTCCTGCGCCGAAATCCGCTCGCGTGGCTCCTTCCCGGCATCGTCGCGTTCGTCGGCTTCCTCGCCTCGTTCAGTTACTCCACCGGGGTGCTGGGCCTGATCGGCACCTTCATCCTGTTCGGCGCGCTCATCGGCGCCGGCTGGTTCGGCTGGCAGCGTCCGGCGCTCTTCGGCGTTGCGGCCGCGCTCGTCGGCTTCCTGATCGCTGCCGCCATCGTGCTCATCTCGTTCGCTCAGCGGGGTGCAACACCTGACACCTTCGGCGAGCCCGCGGAGGTCATCGGGCCGCTCATCCTCCAAGGGGTCTATCAGTCCGCCCTCGGCTTCCTGGGCGGCTGGTATGGCGGATATCTGCGGCGCCGCCAGACGCAGCTGAGCGCTGAGCAACGTCCGCGTCAGCGGCGCCGATAACCTCTGCTCCGTCGTCGGGCACGCCACTTGCTACATACGTGCGACGTAGACATCGAGAGCATTTCGATCGACGCCGAACATCAAGCTGAAGCCCGTCGCCGACGGAAGCTCGGGCCAGACGCGACACTTTGCGGCTTCGCTCGTTCGCGTTGATCTCGCTCCTGACGTCTTCTGGGGGCTGTCGGGTTCCAGGACCCTCCGTACTGGAGCCGGACGGCCCCCTCCTCATGCCCGGTTGACCTTCAGCCCTGGTGTGCGGCAGCCGCCTCGAGTGCCAGCTCACTTGCTTCGCGCGCGGTGGTCGCCATGCCGAGCACCTCGCCGGTCGAGCGCATCTCAGGACCGAGTTCGTCGCTGACGCCTGGCAGTCGCCACAGCGATCCGACCGGCGCCTTGACCGCCACGCGTGGTCCGTCCGCGGCGAGGCCTGGACGCATCCCCGCCTCCGCCAGAGACCGCCCGAGCGCGCAGCGCACCGCAACCGCCACCACGTCGATACCGGTGGCCTTTGCCACGATCGGGACGGTGCGGCTTGCACGCGGGTTCGCCTCGATGACGATGATCGTGTCGCCCGAGGCGATCATCTGGACATTGAGGATGCCGCGCACGCCGAGCGCCAGCGCGATCCGTCCGGCCGTCTCGGCCGCGAGCTCCTGCACCGCGCGCGTGACGTGCTGCGGCGGCAGTACCGCGACGCTGTCGCCCGAGTGCACTCCCGGTGGATCCACCTGCTCCAGGATCCCAGGCACGGCCCACGCGCTGCCGTCGCAGAGGGCGTCCACATCGAGCTCGATACCCGCGACCATCTCGTCGACTCGCAGCGGCCAGCCCACATCGGTTGCCAGGTAGTTGCGCAGCTCGTCGGCGTTTCGCAGCACGGCAATCCCGCGCCCGCCGATCACCCATGACGGACGAACGATGACCGGGAAGCCACCGAGCGCGACGATTGCGGCTCGAAGCCCGACCGCCTCGGCGGCCAGTGATCCGCGCGGACCCGCGATCCCCAGGCCGTCGAGGAATAGGGCGAAGCGCTCGCGGTCCTCCGTGATCTCGATCGCCTCGGCGGTCAACCCGGCGATCGGCACATCGGCGTAGGCAAGATCTTTGGCGAGGTCAATCGCGGTCTGGCCGCCGAACGTCAGCACCACCATCGGCGGCGTACCGGTGAGTGCCCGTTCGTGGTCGATCACATCCAGCACCGACTCCGTGTCGAGCGGCTCGAAATAGAGGCGCGTGCAGGCGTCGTAGTCGGTGGAGACGGTCTCCGGATTGTTGTTGATGACGACGGCATCCAGCCCCATCTCGCGCACGGCCCATGCCGCCCGCACGCTGCAGTAGTCGAACTCGATCCCCTGTCCGATCCGGATCGGTCCCGAGCCGACCACGATCACGCTTTGGCGCTCGGCCGGCGGCGCGACCTCGACATCGGCGTAGCTGGAGTAGAAGTACGGCGTCTCGGCGGGAAACTCGCCCGCGCAGGTGTCGACGCGCCGATAGGCGGGATGGATGCCCGACCGCACCCGGGCGCGCCGGACAGCTGTCCAGGGAACGCCGGAGACCGCGGCGATGTCGGCGTCCCCGAAGCCGGCCCGCTTGGCGTCGATGAGCTGCGAGCCGATGAGCGAGCGCTCCAGGTCCACCAGCTCGGCCAGGCGCTCGGTGAACCAGGGCGCAATCCCGGTCGCGGCTGCCAGCGTCGCCGCATCGGCCCAACCGTGACGCAGGAGCGCAATCATTCGCCATAAGCGCGTGTCGGTCGGCGTCAGGAATCGCGCCAGGTCCTCGGGGGCACGGTGGCTGAGGCCCCAGGCCGGATCTTCCCAGAGCCATCCTCCGCCACGCGGCTCAAGGGACCGAATGGCCTTGAGCAGTGCCGGACCGAACTCGCGGTCGATCGCCATCGCCTCGCCAGTCGCCTTCATCTGGATGCCCAGGCTGCGATCCGCGGTCGGGAACTTGTCGAACGGCCAGCGCGGCAGCTTGACGACGACGTAATCGACCGCCGGCTCGAAGGCGGCGCTGTTACCGCCGGTGGCGGGGTTCGGCATCTCGTGCAGACGCTTGCCGAGCGCGATGAGCGCAGCGATCCGCGCGATCGGATAACCCGTCGCCTTCGACGCCAGCGCCGACGAGCGCGAGACGCGCGGGTTGACCTCGATGACCCGGTAGTCGCGACCATCCGGCGAAACCGCGAGCTGCACATTGCAGCCTCCCTCTAGCTTCAGTGCGCGGACGATCTTGAGGGCGCAGCGGCGCAGACGTTGGACCAGCGGATCGGGCAGGGTCTGGATCGGCGCCACGACGATCGAGTCGCCGGTGTGGACCCCCATCGGGTCGAGGTTCTCCATGCCGCAGATCGCGATCGTCGTGTCGTTGGCGTCACGCAGGACCTCGAACTCGATCTCGTACCAACCGAGCAGCGAGCGCTCGACGAGCACCTGGCCGATGGGGCTGGCCCTGAGACCGGCGGCAATCCGCTCACGAGCCTGCGCGGCCGTGTGGGCGAAGCCACCGCCCCCACCGCCGAGCGTGAACGCCGGTCGAATCACGATCGGGGCGTCAAGATGCTGATAAAAGCGCATTCCATCCTCGACGTTCTCCACGACGACGCTCTCCGGCACCGGTTCGTCGATGCCGATCACGAGGTCGCGGAAGCCACCCCGATCCTCCGCGGCGCGGACGGCCGCCAGCGGCGTACCGAGCACGCGCACGCTGTACCGATCCAGGACACCGGCGTCATCGAGCGCCACGGCCACGTTGAGTCCCGTCTGACCACCCAGGGTCGGGAGCAGCGCATCAGGCCGATGCTCCTTGATCACCCCGGTGAGGTACGACAGCGTCAACGGACCGATCAGGACCGTCCCGCCGACGTCCGGGTCGGTCATCACGGTGGCCGGGTTGGAGTTGACCAGGATGGTCTCGACGCCCTCACCGCGCAGGGCCAGGCAGGCCTGGACGCCGGCATAGTCGAATTCCGCGGCCTGACCGATGAGGATCGGCCCGGAGCCGATGACGAGTACGCGACGCGGCATGGTCACGCCAGCGCGCGCTCCAGGGCCAGGTCGAAGATACGCGCAGCATCGATAGGCCCGGGCGCTCCCTCCGGGTGGAACTGGACCGATGCGATCCGTCCGCCGCGATGGGTAAGCCCCTCGACGGTGGCGTCATTCAGATCGCGGTGACTGACCGCGTAGCCGCCTGCCGCGAGCGCCGGACCGTCGATGACGGCGACCTCGTGGTTGTGTGCGCCGATATCCACGCGGCCGGTCCCTATTTCGAGGACGGCATGGTTTCCCCCGTGATGGCCGACCGCCATGCGCTGCGTACCGGCCCCGGCTGCAAGCGCCAGGAGCTGATGGCCAAGGCAGACGCCGAGAATCGGCGCTCCACCCTCGATAGCATTTCTCGCCAGCGCACGGGTCGTGGCGATCTGCGGAATCATGGCCGACGGATCCCCCGGGCCTGGTGACAGGACGATCAGGTCAGGAGAGGTGGCGAGAATGCCGGCCGCGTCCGCGTCATGTGGCAGGACCGTTATCTCCAACCCGCGCGCGGCGAGCGCCGCGAGGAGCGAGCGCTTGACACCGAAATCGACCAGCGTCGCCCGTGCGGTGCGGGCGCCTTGCGGGCCGACCACGTATCGCTCGCGAGTCGCCACGCGGGAAACGTGATCGATCGACCCCCATGCCGCGATGGCGCCGGCCGCGCCGACCGCTTCGTCATCGGTCGCGGTGGCAGACCGGATGACGGCCCTGCGCAACATGCCGCGACGGAGCTCGAGTGTCAGCGCGCGGGTGTCG
>JBBJNX010000090.1:0-7637 GCA_037721115.1 Candidatus Limnocylindria bacterium | reverse complement strand
GGCGGTGGATGGGCGCCGTCACTCGTCGCGCGGCGATGATGCCGAAGACGACGGCAGCAAACAGTGCGAGCAATCCGGCACCGAGGATCGCCGACCGAATCTGGGCCAGGGTCGCCTCGCGAGACGTGTAAGGCTGCGAAACGTCGAGCTCGTACAGCGCCTCGCCTCCGCGCGGAAGGTCGATCCCGATTTCCCGCCGCACCGGCTCAACGGGATCCGCGCGTAATCCGCGCGCCTCGAGGGCTTCGACATTGACCGGCGTGCTCAGCGCGACGCGCTGCCCGTCCTCGTTGAACACCGCATACGTCGCCGGCAGGATGAACCGGGCGGCGACCTCGATCGCCGGGCGCACGACGTAGCGGGTGCGCACCTCGGCCGCTTCCACGAAGCCGGGCCGGTCGTTGGCGATTTCACTCGTGGCGTACTGGAGCATGAGCAGGCCGGTCGCTCCGGCGGCCGTCTCGAGCCGCTCGGTCGTCTGTTCGGCAAAGTAGCCCGGCAGGATCTGGTTGATGGCGGCAGCGGAGACGACGAGGCCAACCAGCGCAACCGAACCGATCGCCATGACCAGCCGCGTGTTGAGCCGTTGAAAGACCGCGCTCCAGCCGCGCGGGAGATGAAGCCTGCCGGTCGGCTCGGTCCGCTCCGCCTCAGTCCTCGGCGAAGGCATACCCGACGCCCCTCACCGTTCGGATATAGCGGGGCTGGGCAGGATCGGGCTCGATCTTGTCCCGAATATGGCTGATGTGAACGTTGATCGTGCGCTCGTCCTGCTCAAGGGCGTCGTCGTAGTCGCGCACCAGCTCAAGGAGCTGCCCGCGTGTATAGACGCGACCCGGCCGCGCCGCCAGGTGCCGCAGGAGGTCGAACTCGGTCGTCGTCAGGCCGATCCGCACGCCGTCGCGCGTGACCCTGCGACGTTCGAGGTCGATCACCAGGTTGTTGCGCCGCAGCGTGCGACCGGTCTCGGTATCTGCCAGCTCGCCGTAGGCACGGCGCAGGAGCGCCTTGACGCGACTTACCAGCTCGCGGACGCTGAATGGCTTGACGAGGTAGTCGTCTGCTCCCATCTCAAGACCCACGACCTTGTCGACCTCGTCGGAGCGCGCTGTCAAGAACAGGATCGGCGCTCGCGTCTCGCGCCGGAGCTGTCGAAGGACCTCGAATCCGTCCATCCCGGGCAGCCTGACATCGAGCACGACGAGGTCCGGCGCGACATCCGCGAACTTGGCAAGCGCATCCTCGCCCGTCGGCTGGACGCTCACCGCATACCCCTCGCGCTCGAGGGCCACCTGGACGCCGCGCGCGACGGCGGGCTCGTCCTCAACAATCATGATGGTGCCGGCCATGAGCGCCGATTATAGGAACACCGCATCGCACGCGTGGTGTCGGCGGCCTTAAGATTTCTGAGCCGATGCCGTTTCCGGCCCGCTTGCCCGTCCGGGACGTTCCGGGTACGATTCCGGTCGCATCCAATGCTGCGCATTCGAATCGTTCGGTGCTGCCCGCCGCCCGAGGGGCGACCGAGGCGCCCGGATCACCAGAGAGGATCACCACCACCGATGGACCTGGAGCTCACCCTCGACGCGCGTGAGGCGCAGGGCAAGGCCAACAAGCGGTTGCGCCGCGAAGGGTTCGTCCCCGGCGTCGTGTACGGCAAGGGCGAGGACTCGACAAACGTCCAGGTCGAGGCCAAGACGTTCGAGGTTCTTTACCGCGCCTCGGGTAAGACATCGGTCGTCAAGTTTCGTCTCCCCGGCGCGAGCCGGGCAACGAGCGGATTTATCAAGAGCGTCCAGCGCCATCCGTTGAGCGGTCGGGCACTCCACGTCGACTACTACCTCGTCAACCTCAAAGTCGAGATGGAGGTTGACGTCCCGCTCATCTTCACCGGTGAGGCACCGGCGGTCGAGGCCACCGGCGGCACCCTCCTCCACAACATGTCGAGCATTCACGTCAAGGCTCTGCCCACCGACATCCCGCACGAGATCGTGGTTGACGTCTCGGTGCTGAAGAGCCTCGACGTCGCCATCCACGTCAGGGACCTCAACCTCAATCGTGACCTGGTAACCGTCATGACCGATGGTGAAACGCAGGTAGCGACCGTCGTTCCGCCGCGGGTCGAGGAAGAGCCAGAGACGGTCGTCGCAGAGGGCGAGGAGGGCGAGATCGCCGAAGATGGCGAGGGTGGCGAGGGCGAGGGCGCCGAGGGCGAGGGCGAGGGCGAGGGCGCCGAAGCTTCCGAGGGCTCCTCCGACTCCTAGGCGCACCGCGACGCGACTTCGTTCCGGCGGGTACCCCGTCGTCGCGGCCCCCGTGCACCAGACGGGTTTCGACCGGAGTTTCGGTGTGGGCATGGCCTGAACCGGGGTGTCGGGCGGGGACCGTGCTGCATCAGCGGCGAAATTTCGGCGAGAGCCGGCCCGACAACTCCGCCGAGTCCTGATTCGGGGGACGTCATCGTTCTGGGCGCGCGCAACGAACCGCCTCCCTTCGGCGTCTTCGAGCCATGAAGGCACTGCCGATCCTTGCCGTGGCCCTGGTGATCGTGGGGTGCTCGACTCCCGTCGCGAGCGGCAGCCCGTCGGCTTCACTAGCGCCTCCGGCATCCTCGGCACGCGCTGGATCGGCGCTGGCATCAACGTCGCCCAGCGCCCCGTCGCGCGCGCCGGAGAGCGCAACTGACCTGCTCGACTGCGACGGGCCCGTCTCGACGATGGGAGGGCGCGCCGATGACTTCGGTCCCGATGGGGCCGGAAGCACCCCGGATGAGGCGTTCGCGGACTGGATGAAGGTCAATCCGTTCACCGTGCCGCGCTCGGGCTACCGCTCGCTGGGCAGCATCGGGGACCGCGCCGTTTACGCCTATGAGGCCAGGGACAGGATCAAGGTGATCGTCGTCATCTCACCGCGGTTCAGCGCGCTGGTGGGAGGCGCCTCTTTCACCATCGAGGAGATGCGGACCTGCGACCCGTCGGAATACGGTGCGATGGTCGACCTTGGCCCGCACCAACGGGTGTGGGCGCACGAGGAGACCGGCGAGGTGCTGACGGATATTGCCGGCCCCGGACACTGTGGATGGGAGAGCGCCCGCATGCTGCACCTGTCGAATGAGGATGGGACGCTCGCCAAACAGTATCTGCGGGACCCGCTCGGTGTCTTCGATGATGTGCCTGCCCTGCTGGACACCTACGCCGAAGGCGTGGAGCTCCTCGCCGATGCCACGTTCAGCGGCTATCAAACCGTGGACGGGCTGGAGCTGTGGTTCACGCCCGACGACCGCGCCGCCTACGTGGTCACGCCGGATGGCGTCGAGCGCTGGCCGCGGGCAGACGAGCCGATCGGCTGCGCGTAGGGGAGCCTCGACTACTCGCCGATGAGCCCCCGCACCTCGGCGCGGATGGCCTCGACATCCGCGTCGAGGATGTAGCCGCGGCCGTCACCCCGATCGCCCTCGAAGGTGATCAGCGGCGGATCGATCAGGACGAAGCGGACCTCGGCATCACCTGCTCGTCGCGCGAGCTCCAGGAGCGTCGGGAGATCGTCGAGCGGAAGATCGGTTTCGAGCGACTCGAAGGAATCAAGCGCCGCCCGCAGGTCAAGGTCGGTCTCCGGATCGAGGAACCTGTCGATCAGGGCGACGATGACCTCCTGCTGGCGGCCCATCCGACCGTAGTCCTGGTCGACCCGCGTGCGGACGTACCCAAGGGCCGTCTGCCCATCGAGCTCCTGGTCCCCGGCGGGGAGGTCGAGGCTGACGATCGGATCAACGAGGGGGTCCGGTGGCGAGACCGCAATGGTGCCGACGGCATCGACCAGCCCGGCAAAATCGTCCATGTCGAGGACGACGTGCGCGTCGATCGGGACGTCATACAGCGTTGCCATGGCGCCGACCAGCGCGTCGATGCCGCGCTCGCGATACAGGCTGTTGATCTTGCCATCCCAGGTCCCGCCGTCCGCGAGCGGCACGTCAACCGTGTCGCGCGGGAGCGAGATGAGCGTCAGCTCAGACTGATCGGCCGACAGGCTGACGACCAGGAGGGCATCGGTGTTCGGCGCGTCACCCTTCTCCTCGCGCGGCTCATTGAGATCGGTCCCGACGTAGAGGACGGTCCAGCGTTGCTCGGTCAGCTCGGCGTTCAATGAGGCGCTCGCTGATGCGGATGCCGACGGCTTCAAGCTTTCGGACGCGCTCGGTGACGTACCGGCATCCGACGGCGTGCCGGCCGAGGAGAGGAGGATAAAGCCGATGACGGCGCCCATGACGATGACCGCGAGGCCGATGGCGATCGCGAAGTTACGTTGCATGTCGGCATTGTGGCAACTTCGGAGTGGCATCATCGCCTTGTATGGCCGATCCTGCGCCGATCACCGTCGCCGATCTCGAGCCCCTGGCACAGGGCCGGATGGACCCGGCCGCCTGGGACTACTATGCCGGCGGCGCCGGTGACGAGCTGACCCTGGAAGATAACCGCGACGCCTGGAATCGGCTTCGCCTCCGCCCGCGAGTGCTCGTCGACGTCGCCGCGGTCAGCATGGCAACGACCGCCTTCGGCATGACGCTGGAGCATCCGGTGATCGTGGCGCCCACCGCCGCGCACGCCCTGGCGCACCCCGAGGCAGAGATGGCGACTGCCCGCGGTGCGGCGGCAGCCGGCGCCCTCATGACGCTGTCCACCATCTCCTCGAAGACGATGGAAGAGGTTGCGGCTTCGGCGCCGGACGGCCCTCGCTGGTTCCAGCTCTACGCACCGTCGGACCGGGACGCCTGCGCTGCCCTGGTGCGGCGTGCCGCGGATGCCGGCTATGCGGCGGTGGCGGTCACGATCGACCTGCCACTGCCGGGGAACCGCGAGCGCGACCTGCGTAACGAATTCGCCGTCGACCTCGGCGTGCACCTGCCGCCTGACCAGCCGGTCGACCCGGAGACGGGTGTGGTCGTCCTCCCCACCATGGACTGGGACGATCTCACCTGGCTTCGCTCGGTGTGTCCGATACCCCTGATCGCAAAAGGCGTCCTCCGAGCCGATGATGCGGCGCGCGCGGTGGATGCCGGCTGCGATGGCATCTGGGTCAGCAACCACGGGGGGCGACAGCTCGACACCTCGATCTCCACCGCGAATGCCCTGCCGGAGGTCACCGAGGCCGTTCGCGACCGGGCGCTGGTCGTGGTCGACGGTGGCGTGCGTCGTGGGATCGATGTGCTGAAGGCCCTCGCGCTCGGCGCCGACCTGGTGGCGGTCGGGCGGCCGGTCCTGTGGGGCCTCGCGGTCAACGGCGCGGACGGTGTTCAGCGCGTGCTGGAGATGCTGCGCGACGAGCTGTCGCTCGCAATGGCCCTGAGCGGCTGTCGCGTTCCCGACGAGATCCCTTCGGACCTCGTTGTCCAGTGGCTGGCATAGCACGGGGAGCAGTCCGGTACGAAATTCGCATGCGACACATGGGTCATGGGATTCCTCGGTCTTTCCGGGCTGCGCGCCGCGGCCTTCGTCACGATGATGCTGATTGCCATCGTGCTGCTCGGATACGTCGGATGGCGGATCGGGTCGGAACGAGGCCCCCAGGGAGGAGCGCCTCCCACGCAGACGCCTCCGCCCCCGCCCCTTCTCGCGATATCGCCATGCAGCCAGCCGCCTCCGTCGCCGGCCGCCGAAGCGGGAGAGTTCTACGAAGCCCATGTCATCGAGCTGGAGACGGACGCTATCTCGACCGGACTCGCGTATCTGCCAACCAGCCGGACCCTCGTATTCGGGCAACCGGCCGACGAGGGAACTCGGCTGGTTTCCGTGACCCTCTTCGGAGATGAGGCAGGGAGCTCCATCCTGCCCGTCGACCGCGCGGATAGCCTCGCTACGGGTTCCGACGCTGACCCGACGCTTATCGTCCTCGACTCCGACCGGCGAGAGCTTCGCGTCCTCTCCCCAGGTGAATCGGGCGTGCTGGAGTCGATCGACGGTTCGATCGACCTGCGCGGGACGGGCATCGGACAGGAGGCGAAGATGGACGTGGATCCCGCCGGAGCGACGGTCGTCCTGGTGGATCCGGTACGTCATCGCCTGCTTCGCATCAACCTGGAGGAGCTCGCTCGCAGCTCACTTCACGTCGGCCAGGTCGTTGGCGGATGCGACGCACAGCTTCCGGAGGTCGTGGCCTCGGAGTCATTGCTGCTGGCGGTGCGGCCGACCGACGGCCATGTCTTTCTGGCCAGCCCGGACGGCCCGAGTATGCATGAGCTCGACCGAGACGGCAACCTGGTCACCACACTCGATCTCGGCGACCTGGCGCTGGACTCCGTGCGGGGCATGGCCTTCGCCCCGTCGGCGGATCCAACAGACGCCGAAGAGGTGCTCCATCTCTATGTGCTTGCTGCCGGCCCGTCTGGATCGCGGATTCACGCCCTGTCGTCTTCACCGCCGGTGGCGGCGTCCACCTCCGTCCCCCAGGTGACCGGCACGGTGATCAGCCGGATCACCACGTCGACGCTCCGCCCGCCGAGCTCCGATCCGGGCGGCATTGCGTACGATGCGAAGGCGAATCGCCTCCTCGTCACCGACTCGGATATCGATGAACTTCCCGAGTTCGCGGGGCACGTCGTGTTTTCGCTCGAGGACGGCGACCGGTGGCGCGGCCTGGGACAGCCGCGCGGCGCAGTCGAGGTCACCGACGTTGCGGTCGATGCGGAAACCGATCGATGGTTCTTCAGCGACGACCGGGACAAGGTGGTCATCCAGGCCGAACCGGGAGGGGACGGCCAGTTGGGCACGCGTGATGACATCACATCGGTCATCTCGACGACGGAGTTCGGGAACTTCGATCCCGAGGGCATCGCGTTCGGCCAAGGGAGCCTCTTTGTCACCGATGGCGTCGGAGCGCACGTATACCGCCTCTCGCCAGGCGAAGACGGAGCCTTCACCGGGGTGCCGCCTGCCGGGGACGATGAGGTCACCAGCTTCGACACCGCAACGCTCGGAATATCGGACCCAGAGGGGATCGCGTTCGACCCCGACCGCGGGACGTTGTACTTGCTGAGTCGGAAGAGCAGGGAGCCGATCATCGAGGTCGCGACCGATGGAACCCAGCTCACCGTCGTGACACTCGAGCGCGGTTCGCTGGTCTCACCTGGCGGCATCACGCTGGCGCCCGCCCTCGACGGTTCTGAACGCACGAACCTGTTCATCGCGGACCGCGGCGAGGACAACGCACTCTCGACCACGCCCAACGACGGTCGCCTCGTGGAGATCCAGCTCACGAGTCCAGCCGGGGAGCTCAATCTATCCCGAGGTGCTCCTCCACCAGGGTCCACGGAACCAGCTTGAAGTTCTGGCCAAGCTCAGGTCCAGCGGGGTCCGCGTTGTCGTCGTCCTGGACCACCAGCATGCCGCCCCCGAAGGGTCCAGCGGCCAGCGGCTGGGTGGTGACCTCCACCCCGTCGGTATGGGTGACGTCATCGCCATGCGGTCCGAGGATTCTGAACTCCCCGACGGGGACCGCCGCCGAGTCGTCGAGCCGATAGACGACGAAGCGATCGTCGCCCTGGCTCGACGCGATCAGGAAGCGCCGCCCGTCGGGATAGGCGGCGATCGCCAGGACCTCGACGTCGGGGGTCAAGTGCCCGCCATCGTCGGTCGCGTCGATGA
>JBBJNX010000089.1:0-7637 GCA_037721115.1 Candidatus Limnocylindria bacterium | reverse complement strand
CTTCTCCTCCAACGATACCCGGGCGGCGAAGGAATTCTATGGCGAGACGCTCGGCCTCGAGGTCACCGAGGAGAACGGCATGCTCACGCTGAAGCCCGAGGGCGGCCAGACGGTGCTCATCTAAATGCAGACGGACTCCTGACACAAGACGATTGCGTCGCGAGACACTATGCATCCGAGTCCACGTCGCGGTCGAACCTCTGCGATCGTCCTCATCACGGTGGCGGTGGCGGTGGCCGCGTGTGGCGCCCCCCCGTCCACCCCGACGTTCGCCCCGACCACGGAGCCGACCGCGTGGGTCGAAGGTCCAGCAGGGGCACCGCCATCGACCGCCGCCCCCTCACCGACGGCGTCTCTGCTGCCTTCCCCGAAGCTCGCCCGTCGCGACCTGCGCGACGCTGTTGAGGCGATCGACATCCGCGGGCACCTCGAGGAACTTCAGCGCATCGCCGATGCCCACGACGGCAACCGCGCAACGGGCACAAGCGGCTTCGACGCATCCGTCGAATTCGTCGCGGATCAGCTGAGCGCCGCAGGATACAAGGTGATCCGGCAGGACTTCGCGGTCGGTGAGCTCTCGAGCGTCAACCTCCTCGCCGAGCGGACCGGGGCGGATTCCGAGGTCGTCATGTTCGGCGCACACCTCGACTCGGTGGCTGCGGGACCCGGCATCAACGACAACGGTTCCGGCGTCGCCACGCTGCTCGTCATTGCCGAGCGACTTGCGGAGCTCCCCGCGCCCGGGCGGACGGTGCGCTTCGCCTTTTGGGGTGCCGAGGAGGGCGGTCCTCATGGCTCGCAGGTCTACGTCGACGCGCTCGAGGCCGCAGAACGCGGACGAATCGTGGGCTCCCTCAATTTCGACATGCTGGGCTCGCCGAATGCCATCCGGTTCGTCTACGACGAGTCCGGCGCGGCACCGGGATCTGCGGCCCTCACCGAACTGTTCACGACCGCCTTCGAGGACGCAGGTCTCGCATGGGAACCGATAGACCTCGAGGGCGACTCCGACCATGGACCCTTCACCGATGCCGGAATTCCCACTGGTGGGCTGTTCAGCGGTGGCATCGAGCCCAAGACCGATTCCCAGGCCACCACATTCGGCGGCAATGCCGGCGAACCGGCTGACGCCTGCAGCCACCGCGCCTGCGACAGGATCGACAACGTCAATCTCGGCGCGCTCGAGCAGATGGCCGATGCCATCGCCCACGTCCTGGTTATGATTGCCACGGATCCCACCTGATTGCTCCTTGAGGACCTCAGATGATCTTCTGGAGCGTGTGTCGCCGCCGCGGAGCCACCACCTCATAGTCGACGAGGTAAGCGTCGAAAATTGGCTCGAGGTCCGCATCGGTCGAGGCCGCGAGGTGGCCGAGAAGCCGGGAGCCGGTTGTCATGCCGAAGCGATTGATCGCCACCCACTCACGCATGGCAGCGAAGAATGCGTCATCCCCCATCGCCGATCGAACCGCGGTCAGGAACTCCGTCCCCCTGTAGAAGACCGCGTGGAAGTAACCGTCGCAGCTCGACCAGTCACCGCCTGTCGTGGCATCTGCCTTCCAGGCGAAGACCTCGCTGTTGACCGGCCGGGTCGAACACTGGTTCTCGCCGATGCCCATCAAATATCGGGCGCTGAAATCTGAGAATCCTTCATCCAGCCACGGCTCGCGCTGCTGATCGTTGCCCAGCTGGCCATAGAACCATTGGTGCGCGACCTCGTGGTAGACCACGTAGGTGTCGGCCACCTTGTCGCGGGTGAGGTGGATCATGCGGGGGTATTCCATGCTGAAACCTCCCTCGGAGCCAACCTCGGCAAGGACAAGGTCTTCCCACGGGTAATCGCCAAACGCCTCTGATAGGCCGATGAGCGCCTGCTCCGCCAAGTCAGCGGTGGCCTCGCCCGAGACTGTCTCGGTATACACGCGCAGCTCCGTCCCGCCGACGTCGCGCGCCGCGAGCCGGAAGCTCGGATTCACCACGAAGCCGAAGTCGCGTACATCCGTTGACTCGCATGTCCACGAGGTACCTGCCTCCTCGGGTGCGCTGGCCAGGCCGGGGCAGGCCACCGCGTCCCGGCCCACTACGTCGGTCGTCTCGAGCTCCAGCCGGATCTCGTCCGCGGTGAAGGAGATCTGCGGATCGCCGAGGCCATAGACCTCGTGTTCAGTGGAAACGATCGGAAACCACTGGCCGAAGCTGAGGACGCCGTTCTCGAAACTGGTGCGCGCGGCGAAGGCGTCCGGACTCCGCGCGACGTCCAGGCGGAATGGCAGACGAATGATCGTCGTCTCGCGAGGCTCGAGGTGATCAACCGGGACGCGCAGGTTGATGGAGGTGGTCCACTCGGTCTCAACCTCGTCCCCGTCGACGGTGACCGGCTCGTCCATGGTCAGGTACCCGAGCGCCCGAGGTATGACCGACAGGTCGACGTGGTCGATGGCCGTGAATGCACGATTCGTCAGCGTCAGCTTCTCCACCGCCTCCAGCCGTCCGGCCTCCACGTCGAGCGTTGCCTTGATCACATAGGCCTGGGAGAACCGAGGCGCCGTGGCGCCATTCGCAGACGCTGGCACCACCATGGCGCCAAGCGCGAAAAACAGCACCAGCACGGGGGTGAAGCGCACGGTCATCGGTCCATGTTGCCGGAGCCACGGGCGCCTGTCATCCTACGTCGCACTCCATGACTGCCCGACGCTGGCCCCTCGCTGCTCTGACCCTGGTACTCCTCCTCGCCATGGGCTTCACCGTGGTGCGCGGAAACGTGCTCGGGGTGGGCGAGCGATTTGACCGATTGACTGGTCGAATCGAGGCCTTCGTTGACCCACCGCCGGATCGGTCCACCATCCCGACCGTTGTCGTCACCCCGGAGCCCATTGCAACTGCTTCCCCGACGACCAGGCCCACGCTCGAGCCATCCGGCTCCCCCAGTCCGTCTCCCACGGCGACGCCGATCGTGCGCGCGCCGGTGGATGTCGCCGTCGTCGACGACCATCCGGCCGTCTTCGCATCGCAGCTCACGGAGAAAGACTGCGCCGTGGCCGCGACGCAGATGGTCCTCACCATGCTCGGCCAGGGTGATCCCTCTGCGGAGTTCCAAGCCGAGATCCACGACCGAATCGGCGAATGGGAGTCGTGGGACGACAGCCAGAACGGCGGTTGGGGTCCCGCCGCGGTTTCGCTGGCGCTCGCTGACTATGGCGCGACGGGCTATGAGATTCGCGCGTACACGTCCTACACTGATGCGCTGCGCGACTCAGCCATCGCCATCACCGAGATGAACAAGCCAGTGGTCATGTTCCCGTGGTGGGGAGCCCATACCTGGGTCATGACCGGCTTCCGCGCCGATGCCGACCCCACCCTCTTCGCCGATGCAGCTATCAGCGGCGCTTACATCCTGGACCCGTGGTTCCCGCGCGTCTCGTCGATCTGGGGGCCCTCCGACGGCCCTGGCAACTTCGAGGATCTCGCCGAGCTCGAGCGCAACTGGCCTGTCGGGACCGAACGCGACGGCTGGACCCGCCCGGAAGGCGCCTACCCGGAGCGCGACGGGCGGTTCGTGGTCCTCATTCCGACGACTCCACGCGATTCCTGATGCTGGAGGACAGGGTCCCGTCAACCACCGTCTGGTCATAAGCCGTCCAGACGGGCAATCGCGGGAATAGCTGCATGTGCGTCCTTCGCCACAAGCGTGAACCGGCGCCTCGTAGTCGATTTTTATCACCTGCTGCCCACGCGCGCGGCAGTTGTCACAACGCGATCATCTTCGTGGGTTGTCCGGGCGTTGCCGCAGTCTGACGGCCAGCGCGAGCGCCAGCAGCACAACCTTCCCCGCTTGGCCGATGGCAAAGCCGATGGGGATCGCCACGAGCCCCAGGTCGGTCAGCAGCACGCGGGTCGCGAAAACGGTGATTCCCAAGCCTGCCAGCGAGCCCAGCACCTGGAGGAGCGTGTGCCGCGTCGCGTAGATTGCCCGACTGAGGAGATGGGTCAGGCTTTCGAATGGAATCGAGATGGAGAACGCGGCGAGTACGGCCGATGTGAGCGCCACATCCTCCGCATCGAATGCGCCGCCCCCGAGCAGCATCCGAATCGCGACCTCTCCGACGACGGCCAGAGCGAGTGCCGCCGCAGTCGTGAGCAGGGCGATGCTCACCAGGTTGGTGCGCAACAGGCGCAGGAAGGTTGCCCGGTCACCGAGGGCATGGGCGGTCGAAAGCGCGGGAAACACGGCCAGCGCGAACGCGACGCCGATGAGGCTGACCGGCACGCTCTGGAAGTTGCGCGCGAAGCTGACCGCCGACACGCTCCCGACAGCCAGTGTTGTCGCCACCGACGTGAAGAAGAGAAAGGTCATCGGCTCAACCGGATGGCTCACCATCTTCGGCAGCATGAGCCGCACGAACTCCCTGACCGATGCCGTCCGGAATGACGCCCCGAAGCCAATCCGGAAATGACTGTGACGCAGGCCGATGAACCGGCTCCCGAGATGGATGAGGGCACCAATGACGGCTCCGATTGCCGGACCGAAGATGCCCAGGCCACTGAATGCGAGTGTTCCGACAACGATGCCGGCGTTGTACAGCAGCGGCGCGATGCCGTACCAGAAGTAGCGCTGCTCGGCGAGCATCACCTGTCCGAGAGTGAGGGATGCGGCGAACAGGATCGGTGTCACGAGCATGACGCGGAAGAGCGAAATGTACAGCTCGCGCTGGTGCCCGGTGAAGCCCGGCGCGATGAGTCCGGTCGTGGCCTCGGCGAAAATGAACATGAGGAGCGCGGCAGTTCCCATGACGGTCACCGCACCGGTCAGGATGGCCCGAGCAAACCGATCTCCCTCCCGCCCGTTTCCTGCAGACCGCAATTGGAGGAAGATCGGGATGAAGGGCGCCGCCAGACCCGCCTCGACGAGCACGTCCAGCAGCAGCTCTGGCAGGACGAACGCGGCGTTGTAGGCATCCAGCTCGGAGCCAGCTCCAAACGTGCGCGCGAAGATCCGGTCGCGCACCAGGCCCATGACGTAGCTGCCGAAGATCAGGACCGAGAGGACGGCAGCCCCCTCTGGCAGGAAGCGCGCGAGCAGCGCGCGGCCACGCCTCACCGCGCGGCGAACGTATCGCGCAGCCAGGCAATGTGAGACCGGTGCTCCGCCTCGTGCTGGAGGATGTGGTGAAGCGCCCAGTCAGGCGCCGCGTCGTAACGCTCGAACGAGCGGACGCGATGAAACTCCTCGTTGGTCATCGGTCTCAGATGCTCGAGGACCCACGCGCGCACGCTGCCAAGACGCTGGATATGCGCGTCGAGGCTCAAACCATTGATGGAGGATAGTTGCCCGCCGTCGTCACGGTCCGGCCATGGCAGAAGCGCCGCGAGCTCAAGCGGCTCGTCCTTCCGGTTCAGCATCTCCTCCGTCACCCAGGCCGCTTCAATCAGGCCGATGTGATAAAGCAGCGTCCCGATGCTGTTCAGCGGCGCGTCCGGATACCAGTCGATCATCTCAGGCGTCACGTCCCCGAGCGCGCGGAGCGTGTCGCGGCGACCATCCTCGAGCGCCGCCAGCCAGCGACCGACTTCGGGGTCGTCGCCGACTGATATCAGGGCCAGGACTTCGCGATCAGTCGTCATGATCGGGTCACGTTATCAGGCACAAATGGATGATGACGCAGCGCGGAAAGCGTGGTACGCTCTCCGAAGCAACGCCCAGCTTGGGCATAACATCGCGGCAGCACGAACGCTCCTCTCACGGTCTTAACGGCGAGATGGCTCGCTGAGGCCGCGCAGAAGGAGTGTTTTTCTTTGTTGACCTACCAGGACAAGACGCTGACCTGCGTCGACTGCGGAATGGAGTTCTCGTTCACCGCGAGCGACCAGCAGTTTTACGCTGACCGTCAGTTCAGCGAGCCGCGCCGATGCCCGGCCTGCCGCGCAGCCAAGAAGGCCGCACGCGGCGAGAGCACCGGTGGCTACAGCGGTGGCGGTGGTGGCGGGGGCTACGGCGGCGGGGGCGGCTACAGCGACCGGCCGCGTGAGATGTTCAGCGCCACCTGCGACGGCTGTGGCAAGGAAGCCCGCGTTCCGTTCCGTCCCACCGGCACCAAGCCGGTCTACTGCAGTGACTGCTTCCGCCGTTAGGCGCCAGCAGGACACCATTGATCGACCCGGCGGGTTTCCCCGCCGGGTCGTTTGGTATCTAGGCCCACTGTCGGACTACGGCTCGTCCGGTCGCCACGGCTTCGCCCAAGGGTATTTCTGGCTCGCGACCTCCAGTGCCTTCAGCATCTCGGCTCGTGCGTCGGCGAGTGCCTGGGCAGTGCGAGCCGCCTCTGACGGATCCGTGTCGCTGCGCTCTGACTCGACACGAAGCCCCTCGGTCAAGCGCCGGTATGCCTGGATGGCGTCATTTGCCGTTCGCGTAATCTGGCTCGTCGTCTGGCGCAGGAGCCGCAATTGCTCCTCAGGCCGAGCCTCACGCAACAGCTCACGGTCGAGCGTGGCGCTCAGCTCCTCGATGCGGGTCGTCGCATGACGGATGGCGCGCAGGTCGCCGGAGCTGCGGCGGGAGAGCCTGGTGGTGGATCTGATCAAGGAGTCAGGGTACACCACACGCGCTCATTCGCCGGATCGGTACACCAGGCCGATCCCTCCGGGATCCATCAGGGTCAGGAGTTCGCCATCGATGGTGGGGATGAACCCATCGCCGATGACGCTCACAACGTGGTTATCCTGCTCGCTCAGCTCCGGCGGACATGTCGTCTCGTTCATGCCCCAGGTCGGCGCCTGAAACGTGTCTCCCTGCTCCATCCAGTTCCCCGAAAAGGTACGGCAGCCGGTCGAGCCGTTGAAGGTTCCGTCTTCATGAAGCTCGAGTGTCGCCGGTTCGCCCATCGGCGCCGATGCGACATCACCGTCGACCAGCGTGTCGAGCACCCATCTGGTCTCCACGAGGTCGGATGTTGGCGGCGCAGGCAGCGCTGCGAATCTCAGGTCGACCCCGTCCCCACGCGCCACGAGCTCCTCTCCGTCGCGCGTGATCTGGCGGACCCGTGTCATCGCTCCGAGGTACACGGCTTCCGCGGCCATGGCCGGGTCCTCGCAGGCCATCTCCGTCTGAGCAAGGTTCTCCAGGTGCAGGCCGTCGCCGCCCATTGTGATCTCGCCACCATAGCTGTTGCACGCGGCCGTGCCCGCGATCCGGCTCCCGGAGATCGTCAACGTGATGCGATGGTCTTCAAGGACCGGAGCGTCCCGTCCATCGATTGAGCCGCCGGTCAGCACCCAGTCGCCGACCAGCAATTCATCGGATGCACTCGGGCCAGTCGGGTCAGTCGGCGCCTGGCCCGCGCCGCAGGCAGCGAGCAGGGCGGTCAGCAGGAGAAAAGGAGTGATGGTTCGTTGCATGCCGCTCCGACGCCAACCGGCATGCATCGGTTCCGATCGCGCCGGGCACGATGAGCGCTCGGTCACCCCAGCCGTCGCTCCAGGAACCGGCCCTTCGTCTCCCCGATGCCTCGCCCGCGAATGACGACGTCGCTGACGGCTCCCTGCACTTGCATTCCCTCATACGGTGAGAAATCGCTCGTGTGGTGCAGGTCCGCCTGTCGCAATGTGCGACGCGCACTCGGATCCCAGGTCACAAGGTC
>JBBJNX010000088.1:0-7647 GCA_037721115.1 Candidatus Limnocylindria bacterium | reverse complement strand
GTCCGGTCGTTCATCGCCGACCGAACCGGCGGGATCCCGGATCCATTCACCGCGCGCCCGGCATCGCGCCAGATTACGCGCGCCGAAGCCGCGGCCGGCGTGCACATCGACGCATTCCGTCGCACCCCCCTCCACGACGAGCACATCGCCCTCGGCGCGCGCATGGATCGCTTCGGGGGCTGGTGGCGGCCGTGGCACTACGGCGACCATGTTGCCGAGTACTGGTCGGTGCGCGAGGCAGTTTCGCTCGGTGACGTGAGCACGCTCGGAAAGCTCATCGTCTCCGGACCCGATGCCGTCGAATTCCTGGAGCGGCTCTATCCCACGAACATCGCGGACATCCGCGTCGGCCGCTCTCGCTATGCCCTGTTGCTCAATGAGCGCGGCCATCTCATGGACGACGGCATGATCTGCCGGGAAGCGGAGTCGCGCTTCGTGCTCACCTTCACCTCGGCCGGGGCCAGCCATGCGGAGATGTGGGTGCGCGACTGGGTCGACACATTGGGGCTCCGCGTCCACGTGCTGGACCGCACGATGTCGCTCGCCGCGATCAATGTCACCGGTCCGCTTGCGGGACAACTGCTGGAGCGCGTTGGGCTCTCTGAGCAGCCGCGGTTCCTCCAGCACGTGCGGGCCGAGGTGGCAGGTGTGCCATGTCACGTGATGAGGCTCAGCTTCACCGGCGAGATGTCCTTCGAGCTGCACCATGCGGTCGAGCGCTCCGTCGAGCTGTGGCGATCGCTGATGGCGCATGGCCACGATCTCGGGATCGCGCCCCATGGCCTCCAGGCGCTCCAGGCGCTGCGGCTGGAGAAGGGGAACGTGATCGTGGGGATGGACTCGGAGCTCGACTCGACGCCCCGACGGCTCGGGATGGAGTGGGCCGTCAAGATGGACAAACCCGACTTCATCGGCCGGAGTGCTTTGGCCCGCACGGCACAACTGCCCGATGACCGCCGGCTGGTGGGACTGACGATGCCGGGCATGGCGCCAATCGAGGGCAGCCCGATCTGGTTCGACCACGAGGTCATCGGTCACGTGGCCTCGAGCTTTACTTCGCCGGTGCTCGGCCATGCCGTCATGTTGGGCTGGCTCAAGCGCGCGCCGTTCCCCGAGCAAGTCGAGGTTGACGGGCGATCCGCGTCCGTCGTCCGGCCGCCGTTCTACGACCCGGAGGGCAGCCGTGCTCGCGCTTGAAGTCCTCCAGGGCGTGCGGGTGGTGGCCGCGCCCGAGGCGCTTGACGCCGCCCGCTGGGGTGACCAGACGGTTGTGCTTCGCTTCGCCGCGGATGATGCATTTGCGATCGGCGCAACGGACACCGACCTCGTCGATGAGCACGCGATCATCGTTGGCGAGACCGCGTTCGTTGGAGCGTGGCTGACCGATGACGAACTTGATGCGTGGGTGATCCCGCACGTCGAGTGGCCACTGCCCGACTGTCGGCCCGATCTCGCGCAGGGGTTCGTCGCGGGCGTGCCCGCCAAGCTCTGGCTCACCGAAGGCCGCACGCTGCTCCTGTGCCCCGCCGCGTACGCGCACGAGCTCTCCGAGCGGCTGCGATGAACGAGTTCGTCGAGCGCCAGCTCACGCTGGAGTGGCACGAGCCGAAGCGCTCATACGACGTGGTGATCGTCGGGGGTGGCGGCCACGGCCTCGCCACGGCCTACTACCTCGCGAGTCGTCACGGCATCACGAAGGTTGCCGTTGTGGAAGCCGGCTATATCGGTTCAGGCAACTCCGGGCGCAACACCACCATCATTCGAGCAAATTACGGCATCCCCGAGTCGATCCGCTTCTACCAGCACAGCCTCGATCTGTATGGGACCCTTGAGGACGAGCTGAGCTGCTGGGTCATGTACAGCACCAAGGGCATCATCTGGCTGGCGCACACCGAACCGCAGATGCGGACCGAGCGCGCCCGCTGCCTGCTCAACGCCGCCTGCGGGGCTGAGACGGTCATGATCACGCCATCCGAGGCCAGGGAGTTATGTCCGCAGCTCGACCTCTCCGGTGGCGGTCGCTATCCCGTGCTGGGTGCGTCATACCACCCAGCGGCAGCCACCGCCCGCCACGACCGGGTGGTATGGGCCTATGCGCAGGGAGCGATGCGCCACGGCGTCGACGTGCTCCAGCACACCAAGGTGACCGGCCTACTACGCGATGGCGCGCGTGTCACCGGCGTCCAGACCTCGGCCGGGCCGATCGCCGCCGACATCGTGCTCAGCGCGGTTGGAGGCAACGTATCGACGTTGGCGGCGCAGGCCGACGTCCGGCTTCCGGTCCGCACCCACCCACTCCAGGCATTCGTGACGAACACCTACGCCCAGGACTTCGGACCGATCCTCAGTGATACCGAGCTGCTCTGCTACGTGTCGCAGAGCGCCCGCGGCGAGATGGTCATCGGTGCCGAATATGACCCTCAGCCGAGCTACTCTCTGCGGTCCTCCTTCAACTTCCTTCAGAGCTGCTCCGCGAAGGCGACGCATCTGCTTCCCTTCCTGCGCGACCTGCGGATCCTCCGTCAGTGGGCGGGGATCTGTGACATCTCGGCAGATTACTCGCCGATCATGGGTGAGACGGGCGTGGACGGGTTCTTCGTGACCACCGGCTGGGGCACCTGGGGTTTCAAGGCGATACCCGCCGGCGGCGAGCAGATGGCGGAACTCATCGCCACCGGCCGCACGCCCGCGCTGCTCGAACCGTTTCGCCTCGATCGCTTCGCCGCGGATCACGCGATGGCGGACCAGGGCTCGACAGGGACGCACTGATGCTGTGGATCACGTGCCCTGGGTGCGGCCGGCGCCCGGTCGAGGAGTACAGTTTCGGCGGCGAGCTCCGCGGTGTCCCTGACCGGATCACCGATCCGGCCGAACGAGATGTCGACTATGCGTGGATGTATGACAACGTCCACGGCATCACGAGCGAGCGTTGGTTCCACCAGGCTGGCTGCCGCCGCTGGCTCACGCTTCGCCGCGACACCGCCACCGATACCGTCGTTGCCTGACGACCAGCGCTGATCTCCGCGAGCTCGTGTACGGATATACGCATCTACTTCGCGGCGCCGCAGCGATGAAGTCCATTACGGCGCGAGACACTAGTCGGTGTAGTAGACCCCGTCCAGGGCACCCCAGGCCGCGGCGCTGAAGATGGAACAGGCCGTCTTGACCCGCGCGAACTCACCATCGGACAGGCCATCGATCAGCGAGGCCAGCATGGCTGGCTCATCGGTCTCGACCGCGTGCTCGACGAAGTACTGCTGAGCATCGGCATCGACCGTTCCGGCGTAATGCTCGCGCAGCCCGGCCAGCTTGGACGACGCTGTCAGCGGCTGCTGGACCTCGAAGCTGTACAGGGCTCCCAGCGACTCGGGGACCGATGCGAACGCATTCTCCCCCACCGCCAGCAGCGTCTTCGACTGCGGTCGGCTCATCTCGCCGGACGCACCCAGCGCCGCTCGGAAGCGTGACCACAGTTCGTCGTGCTCGCGCTCCTCGGCGGCGTAGTCGCCATAGCCCAGGCGATCCCAGCCGGCGTCCACCACCGAGATGAAGGGTGCCCATTCATCGGCGTACTTCGCGAGACGCTCGATCGGCAGGCTGCCGGCCCGCCACTCGACATAGAAGGGATGCTCGTTGAGGTCGAACTGGCGGACGATGGCGTCCAGCTCGTCGATGCGGCTGCTCATGGTTTGGCACCTCGATGTATGACGGTCAGTTGGGTCGGTCGCCACGCGGCCGATCGGCAGCATAAGCGTAACCGATGCGCCTCATCGAGGAAGGCGACTTATCGCGTCGCAGGGTCCGTTCGCGGGACAAGCAAGGCGCCCGAGGCGGCGGCGGCAAGGGCGCCGCCGATCCCCAGGATCAGGATGGCCGACTCGATCGATGAGTCGGCCAGGATGCCGGCGACGGCCGCGCCAATCGGCATGCCGAGGAAGTTGAAGGCCATCGAGACCGCGAAGGCCCGCCCCATCCAGGCGGGGTCGGTGCGTCGCTGGCGCACGGTGAAGAGCGCGATGTCGATCGGGCCAGCAAGAAATCCAAGCAGCAGGGAGTAGGTCACCAGCAGCGCGATGCCCAGGGGCACGATGTCCGACTGACCGGCCGCGATCAGCATGAGCGCGACGGTCGGTGCCAGCGCAACGATCGGCCATACCAGCAGCGACCACTCTCGGCCGCGTGTGTCCATCCTTCCGAACAGAAATGCGGAGGCCACGCCGGAGATGCCCGATACGGCGAAGATCAATCCGACGACGGCCTCGTTGAGATTGAAGCGGTCAAGGATGATCAGGGGCAGCACGATCGTCGTCATGCCGTTCGTCAGGTTTACGAGCGTGATCGCGAAGCCGAGCCCACGCAGCGTCGGGTTTCGCCACGTGTAGACGACCCCATCCCAGGCATCCTCGAGCAGGCGCCCCTTTGTTGCGCTGGGCGGTGACGGCGGATCCGGCACGCCCACCAGGGAGACCGCCGCCACGCCGAACGCGGCGCCGATGACGATGAGGGCAATGGGTCCACCGAAGGCCGCCACCATGCCGGCTGCCGCCGGAGGACCCAGGATGATCGCGACGACATAACCGTTCGAGTCGACCGCATTCACGCGCTCCCACAGGTGTTCCGGGACGAGGATCGGAAAGAGGCTGCGCAGTCCCACATGGCTGAGAATGGCGGTGAGCGACGAGACGACCGCGATCATGAGCAGAAGCGGCCCCGGGAGGGCGTCCGCCACTGCCAAGACGCCGATGAGGACCATCGCCATCAGGGCAACGACATAGTCGAGCAGGACCAGGCGGATGCGTCCATGCAGGTCAAGCAGGGCGCCCGCGAGTGGACTGATGAGCAGCCCCGGGAAGACGCTGGCAAATGTGACGAACCCGGCGAAGGCGGGCGAGCCGAATCGATCCAGGGTGAAGAGCACGAGCGCCACACTGACCATCGATTGCGCCACCCGGGCGATCTGCATCGAGATGAGGATGCGGCCAAGGGTCGGGATGCGCAGCAGGGCTCGGTAGGACGTTTCGATGGGAGGCACGTGACGCAGTTTGCAACACGCACGATGCCTGTGATGCTGTAATGATCGGCCAGTGACCGGAATCGACGATGAGCTGACACGCGGGAAGCGCGAGCGATGGTGGCGCTCCGCCTTCCTCGGCGTGGCGACGGTCTACGTGGCGCTGCTCCTCGTCGCGCTGATCGTTCGGATCCTCGGCGGCTTCACGCAGATCCTGCTCATCGTCTTCATCGCCTGGCTGCTGGCCTTTGTCCTTGCGCCGCTGGTCGGTCTGATCGTGGAGCGCCGATGGATGCCGCGGGGTGTGGCGATCGGCGTCGTGTATGCCGCCACCCTCTTGGGAAGCGGCTTCCTGCTGTTCTACGCGGCCTCGTCGATCGGCTCGTCGACGGGCGAGCTCGCAGCCGATTTCCCGCAGACCCGCGCGAGGATCGAGGACACGCTGCGTGGCTGGGAAGGTGCCATATCATTCGGCCGTTTCGAGCCGGATCTTGTGGGTCTGTACCGCGATGTCGAGGGCACTGCCGCTCGCCTGGCCGCATCTGCCCTCGGTGAGGTGCCGGGCGTCACGTTCGCCGTTCTCGGTGCGCTCGTCCTGGTCATCATCCTGAGCCTCTACATGCTCGCCGACAGCGCGGGCATCCTCGCCAAGCTCAACCGCGTGGTCCCGACACGCTACGGCGGCCATGTCGAGATCCTGGAGCGCACCGTCGCGAAGGCGTTCGGTGGCTTTCTGCGGGCGCAGGTGATCTTGGCGGCAGTCCAGACGATCCTGACCATCGCGGTCATCCTGCTTGCCGGCGTGCCCTATGGATTCCTGATCGTGGCCGCGTCAGCGATGGCGATGCTCATTCCCTTCTTCGGCCCGCCGCTCGCACTCGTCCCGCCCATCGTGGCGACGGCGATCTTTACGCCCCAATGGCTCCTCGTCGTCGCGCCGCTGCTCCTCGTCGTGCAGACCGTGCTGGTCAATTACCTTCAGCCGCGTCTGATGCGCGAGGCACTCGGCATGCACCCGCTCCTGGTCCTGATCGGGCTGCTGGTCGGTGCCCAGGTGGCAGGCCTGTGGGGAGCGTTGTTCGGCATCCCGATCCTCGCCGTCCTGAATGTCTTCTTCAACTATGCGGTCAACCTGCGGACGATCGAGGAGACGCCCGCCGTGGAGGTCGAGGAGGTTCTCGAGGAGGTGCGGCGCGAGTCTCCGGACGCGACACCCGAGGAGGGGGTCGCCATCGCCGCGGCCCGTGTTGAGGAAGAACACGTTGAGGAGGCCGCCGCGGAGGTAGTCAAGGCTGCCGCTGACGGGACCACCCAGGATCTTCGGGAGGCGGCGGGCGACCTGCGCGCAGCTGCTGGAGAGCAGCGTGCCGCGGCGTCGGAGATCGGCTCATCGGCGTCGGATCTGCGTGGGGCTGTCGACCGCCTCGGTCAGCGTCCGCCAGAGGATGACACCTAGTCCGGCGGACCCATCATGCGATGCAGCTCGCACGAGCGCTGGACGATCGCGTCGAGTTCGAGCGAGGAAAACGGCTTATCGCGGGCCGGGGAGCTGAACGACAGGATCTTGTCGCCTGTGACGACGACGACGGGGATGCTGGCCAGCTCAGGATCCCGGGAGACGGCCCGCGACAACTCCCATCCGTCCATGCGTGGCATCCGCACATCGGTCAGGACGACGCAGGGGATCGATCCCGCTCGCAATTGATCGAGCGCATCCGCACCGTCGGTCGCCACGGCTACCGCGTGTCCGACTTCGCTCAGGGCGTCGACATAGAGCGAACGCACGCCCTCGTCGTCATCGACGACGAGGACTGAATGTGGCTTCGACATGGCTCCTCCCGTGGATGGCGTCTAGAGCATGGGGCGTGCCGTCGGCCTGTCCGGATAGTCATGGGTCATGCCCCCTGACCGGACCACTCCGCTACTGACCCGCTCGGCGGGCCACCGTACGGTGGTCATGGGCGCCGAGCCGCCCGCCACTCGCAGCTCTGGAGTTCCTGGATGTCCGTGTCAACCCCGATCGCCCGTCCCCGACGCATCATTGCCCGAACGCTCGTGTTCGGGATCAGCGCTCTGCTCGCGGCCGGTCTGCTGACGTGGAATCCGGCATCGACGACGGGTTGGAACCAGGGATCCGCCGAGGCCACCCTCTGGCAGCTTCTGAACGGCGCCCGTACCAATAACGGCATGGCGCCACTTCAGCAGAATGGCACGCTGGTCAGCCTGGCTCGATCACGCAGCTCCGACATGTTGAACCGCGATTTCTTCAGTCACACGATTCCCGGCTGCGGCTGTCTTGTCTACGTGCAGTACGACTCGAACGGCCTTCAGTACGACTGGGCTGGCGAGAACATCGGCTGGAACGCCGGGCTCGAGGACTCGTACTCACCCGTCCGCGTGCACGAGCGCTTCATGGCTTCCCCCGGCCATCGCGTCAACGTCCTCGACTCCAGGTTCACCCACGGAGGCGTCGGAGCCGCGGCCGCCGACAACAAGATGTTCCAGGGGTACGTCCAGAACACGCGCATGTATACAGAGTTGTTCCTCCAGGCTCCAAAGGCCGCGGCGCCCCCCCCCCCCCCCGGGGGGGGGGGGCGCGCGGGCGCGGCGGGCGGCGGCGGCCGGGCGGCGCGCGC
>JBBJNX010000087.1:0-7657 GCA_037721115.1 Candidatus Limnocylindria bacterium | reverse complement strand
ACGTTGCCGTGGGGCGCAAGATCGGCCATTGCTTGTCCGTTATGCCCATGAGGTGGAATCCGCCGGGGCTACTCTGCTACTCGCGGCCGGCAAGCTGCCAGGACTTGCCCTCGGTGGCGATCGACGGAGCGATGACCATCTCGACCGAGTGCATCTCGCGGATGGTTCGGACGCCGAGTGCGGCCATCGATTGACGCAGCGCCCCGACCAGGTTCTGAGTGCCGTGCGACGTCTCAGCTGGGCCAAACAGGATCTGTTCCAGCGGCAGGCGCTCGCCAATCCGGATGCGCGTCCCGCGCGGGAGCGTGGGTGACGGCGCGGCCATGCCCCAGTTGAAGCCACGGCCCGGAGCCTCGAGCGCGCCGGCGAGTGGGGAGCCGAGCATGACCGCATCGGCTCCTGAGGCGATGGCCTTGGCGATGTCGCCGCCGGTCTTCATGCCGCCATCGGTGACGACGGGAACGTAGCGCCCTGTGTCGCGCTCGTAGCGGTCGCGGGCGGCCGCGACTTCGAGCGTTGCCGAAACCTGCGGCACGCCGATGCCGAGGACCTCGCGCGTCGTGCAGGCAGCGCCCGGACCGACACCGACGAAGATGCCGGCGGCTCCCTGGTGCATGAGCTGGTAAGCGGCCTCGTTGCTCACCGTGTTTCCCACCAGCACGGGCAGCTTCAGCCCGCCGGTCAGGTCAGCCAGGCTCAACACGCGCGTGGACGTCGAGATGTGACGGGCGCTGCTCACCTGTGACTGGACGAGGAGAAGATCGGCGCCCGCATCTGCCGCCAGCTCGGCGTGATGCCAGGCCGATGCCGGCGTGGTCGCCACCGCCGCGATCGCTCCCTGGGCCTTGATTCGGGTGATGAGCGCGGTGATGAGATCGTCACGAATCGGCTGCTGATAGGCCTCCGCGAGGACGTGGCCGGCGGCCCGCCCGGAGTCGGCGGCGGCGACGCGTTCGATGATCGGGGAGACGTCTTCGTAGCGGGTGTAGAGCCCTTCCAGGTTGACGAAGGCAACCCCACCGTGACGGCTCATGCGGACCGCGAAGTCCGCATCCACGACGGCATCCATGGCAGCCGCCAGGAATGGAATCCGGAGCCGGAAGCCTCCGAGCTCGACGCTGAGATCCACTTCGGAGGGATCTGCGGTCACCGCACCGGGGACGAGCGCGACCTCTTCGAAGCCATAGGCTCGGCGGAGGCGTGTTTCCGTGGCGTCGCGGACGACGGTCTCCATCGTCACTGTTGCCTCCCTCGCTGGCTACAGAAACGCCCACGGGCGGCATCACCGGTTGCGGGCTCATCGAGTCGGCTCGGTATGTTGACGGCTCGGGTCAGATGCATCGGGCGGGCGTCGGTGGCTTTCGTCCGAGTATACCCGCGGCGGGTGGTCAGGCGAGGTGACGCGGGTTCACAGAATCTCCGCAATCGGTCATATGCCCGCCTGGCGAGCATTAGCCGGTAGATGAGCAGCCTCACCGGATCCTACGAGCGTGGAACTGTGCCCTTGCCTTGACACCGTCCGGCGAGTGACCGCCGTCACGGCATTTGGCAGAACGGGGCAACTCTCATGGACACGTGCCGCCGTGGCGGGCACTAGACCGAACGGTACCGCGCCAGCGTCCGGGCGCGCGCTTCGGCGTGGTCGAGGATCGGCGACGGATAGTCGGCCGGCGCCTTGGGTGACCGCCACGGCTCATGGATCAGCTTGTTCGGGAGATGTGCCAGCTCCGGCACCCATCGGCGCACGTAGGCGCCGTCAGGATCGAACTTCTTCGCCTGCATGCTCGGGTTAAAGATTCGGAAGTACGGCGCGGCATCGGTCCCGACACCCGCAACCCATTGCCAGTTGCCGTTGTTCTGCTGCGTGTCGGCGTCCAGCAGGTGCTCCAGGTAGACCGATTCACCCCGACGCCAGTCAACGCCCGCATCCTTGACCAGGAAGCTCGCCGTCACCAGGCGGGCACGATTGTGCATCCAGCCGGTGGCAACGAGCTGCCGCATTCCGGCGTCCACGAACGGGAAGCCGGTTCGACCCTCCTGCCAGGCGGCCACGGCTTCATCCGCCTCGCGGCCGGTCGCCCATTCGAGCTCGTCGAGCTGATGGCGAAAGCTCTCCTTCGCAAGCCGAGGGTGCGCGGCGAGGACGTGAGCGAAGAATTCCCGCCAGGCCAGCTCACCGCGCCAGGTGGCGGCACCAGCCGCAAGCGGCCGGTCGTTGCGATCGCGCGCGCGCTCCGCGGCATGCATCGCGGCGCGCCAACAGGCCCGAATGCTGATGGCACCCACGCGCAAGTACGGCGAGAGGTGAGACGTGGCGTCGACGGCAGGCAGGTCTCGCGCGTCTCGGTAGCCCTCGATATCGGCACGCAGGAATCCGCGCAGCCGGTTGCTGGCCGCCTGCTCACCCGCATCTGGCAGACCATGCGGTGGATCGGGAGAGTCGAATACGTCGCCTTGGTGCGACGGTGCCAACTTCGAAAGATCAGGATCGGCGCGGGATGTGGCGGCATCCGGGGCTTCGTCGATCATCGCGTCGAGCGCCCGTCGAAACGGCGTGTAGACGGTATAGGCCGATCCGGCCCCGGTCCGCAGTTCACTCGGCGCGACGATCCGCTGATCGTCGACGAGACGAAGATCGAGGTGGCTGGCGACGCGATCGTCGCGGGCGATGGCGACCGGATCCTCATCGGCTCCAGCGTAAATTTGCTCTGCCCCAATCTCTTTCGCCAGGCCCGGCAACACCTCGTCCGGCCGACCGCGCAGCACCGTCAATCCGGAGCCGGACTCACGTAGCCGCTCATCGAGCGCGCGCAGGTTGGCACCGAACCACGCCACGCGAGCCGGAGCGCCCCCATGAGACTGGAGGAGCGCCGGATCGGCGACGAAGACTGGCCAGACGCGTTCAGCAATCCGGGTCGCCGCCTCGAGCATCCGATTGTCGGTCAGCCGCAGGTCGCGACGGAACCAGGCGATTGCGCGGCGGGGCGTACCGGTCACGCCGCCGTTACGGTACAGAAACTCAGCCGGATGCTACGCAGGGGTGAGACAGACCTGGTGCCCACGATTCGGGCAGTCCGATACGTGCGGCGACGTGCCTGTGCCCTGCAGCCCGATATACAAGGCAACCGCGCACCCCGCGGGCGCGTCATGCGCCTGGCCGCCCCATATGTCGGCAATCGCAGCCAACCAGGGGACGGGTCATCCGGCATCTAACTCCACGCCGGCGGCGCGCGCATCGGTGGCGAGCGCGTCGAGCGCGTCGTCCGACTCGGCGGACGCCTGAAGAAGACCGATGACGCGGCTCACCCCAAGCTCGTCGTATGCGGCAAGGAGCTCGCGGCGCGCCTCGCCGGCGTCGCTCCACTCCGGCGTCCCCCACCACACATGAACCGAGACGGACAGGCTGTCCGGATCACGGCCGATCTCCTCGCAGCGACCACGGATGGTCGGCAGCACCTCCCGGACCTCTTCCGGCGACATTCCGTCCAGGTTGAGCTCATCGGCGTAACGAGCCGCCAGGCGCCACGTCACCTTTGGGCCATTGCCGCCGACCATGATCGGCATGCCGCTCTCCTGCATCGGCTTGGGGAGGTTGCGGGCGTCGTTCACGCTGTGGTGTTCGCCCTCATACGTGGCGTGCGTGGAACGACCGGGCTCGAGCATTCGGGTGATGACCTCGAGGGCGTCGTGGAGCATCGCCAGGCGCGCCTTGGTCTCCGGAAACCCGTACCCGTACGCGTTCCACTCGTCCTTCTTCCAGCCCGCGCCGATGCCGAGCTCGAAGCGGCCGCCGCTGATGGTGTCGAGGGTGGAGGCCATCTTGGCGGTGAGCGCGGGATTGCGAAAGCCGTTGCAGATCACGACGTGGCCAAGGCGGACGCGCTCGGTCAGGGTCGCGAGCGCGCTGAGCGAAGTGAATGATTCGAAGGTCAGCTCGTCGGTCGGCTTCGGAACGGTGTGGAAATGGTCAAACAGCCAGATCGACTCTGCCCCGATCCGCTCGGCCTGCTGGGCCACCTCGACGGTGCGTGCCCACCCTCGTGCCGGCTCCCAGCCGTCGTACTCACCCGTCCATCCCTGCGGAACGATCACGCCCAGTTTCATGTGGCCTCCTGAGTCAGGTACCGCTGCGCCTCTGCTGGCGCCCGATGGTGATGTCGTGGATCAGCCGCTCAAACCGGTGTGTGCGGCAGAGAGGCAGCATCTGCAAGGCCCGCTCCACCAATTTCACACGACAGCGACACGGGACGACGTCGTGGGCCTCGACTGCCCAATCTGACTGTCGCGGTGTGAGTGTGGGGGCGAGGAAGGCGGGTTTGCGCCCGCGCGTCGTTATGGTGTGAGTGTGGCGGCAGGGACGGGCGAACGAAGCCCGCGCGTCGTTATGGTGTGAATGTGCGTGCGATGAGGCCGAACCCGGTTCCTCATCGGACGATCATCTGGGCACGCTCCGGGCCGACGCTGACATGGCTGACCGGTACCGATGCAAGCTCTTCGAGCCGCTTCACGTAGGTGCGCGCGGCGGCGGGCAGGTCCGACCAGGAGCGGCAGGCGGTTGTATCGGTCTGCCATCCCGGTAGCTCCTCATAGACAGGCTCCAACCGCTCATAGACCGATGTCGACGCCGGCACGGTGCTCCACTCCCGTCCATCGACCGGATCTCGGTACGCCCGCGCGAGGCGGACCTGATCGAAGCCGTCGAGGACGTCGAGCTTGGTCAGCGCGATACTCGAGTAGCCGGCCAATCGAACGCTGAAGCGCACGGCGACCGCGTCGTACCAGCCGCATCGGCGTGCGCGCCCGGTGGAGGTGCCGTACTCGATGCCACGCTCGCGGAGGGCCTCTCCATCGGCATCCTCCAGCTCCGTCGGCAGGGGGCCGGCGCCGACCGCCGTCGTGTACGCCTTCGCCACGCCGAGAACCTGGTCGATGGCGACCGCCGGAAGCCCGGCGCCCAGGCTGGCACCGCCCGGAATCGGCGACGAGCTGGTGACGTACGGATAGATGCCCCAATCCAGATCCCGCATCGTGCCGAGCTGGCCCTCGAGCAGGATCCGATCGCCGCGGCCCAGCGCGTCGTCGACGAGCGTCTGGCCATCGCTTACGTGCCGGGCGAGCCGCGCGCCGGCGGCCAGGTACGCGTCTGCGATCCTGTTCTCGTCCGTCGCCTCGGCGATCTCGGTGGCCATCTCGTCCTCCGCACCCGCGTAACCGGCCACGAGGCGCCGGATGCGAGGCACCGTGGCCGCCAATCGCGCGCGGAACGTATCGGGCTCCACGAGGTCCACAACCCGGATCCCTCGCCTGGCGACCTTGTCCACGTAGGCGGGACCGATGCCGCGCGACGTCGTCCCTAGCTTGTTCGCGCCCCGCTCACGCTCCTCGAGCTGGTCAAGCAGAACGTGATACGGCATCACCAGGTGTGCGCGGTCGCTGATGAACAGGTTCTCGCCGTCGAACCCCGCCTCAAGGAGATCGTCGAGCTCGGTGACGAGCGCCGGTGGGTTGATCACCACCCCGTTGCCGAGCAGGTTCTTCGTCCGGGGATGGAAGATGCCGGACGGGATCAGGTGGAGCTTGAAGTGCCCGTGTGGGTTGACTACGGTGTGCCCGGCGTTGTTTCCACCGCCGTACCGAATGACGAGGTCGGCCTCATCGGCGAGGTAGTCGACCACCCTGCCCTTTCCCTCATCACCCCATTGGGCGCCGACAACGGCGATGACGGACATGGCGTGGCGACGGCGACCTCAGCGTGGCGTGGACGAGGTCATCCTACCCCTGCGTCGTCCGCCGCGTGGCGACGCCCATTCGACGCTCATCCGCCGGAGCCGCCCATCCACAGCCACTCACGCAACGTCAGCGTTGAATCGTGAGCCTGCCTCGCAGCGATACGCCCGATGTACCGGTAGTGCCAAGGCTCGTAGTCGTAGCAGACCTTGCTGTAGCTGTTCCGCGAGTAGCTCATCACGAAGCCGTAGCGCCATGCGTTCGCGGCCGTCCAGGCTCCCGCCGAAGTGCTCGCCCAATCGGCGTACTCCCATGGTGGACGACCTCCGAGGGTTGTGAAGTCAAAGGTGGTGCCGAGCTGATGCTCCGAGTGCCCGGGGCGCGCACTGGTGCGCAGCGCCTGCTCGTAGCCACCGACGGCGACCCAATGCTCGAAGGTCGCTTTCTGCGTGCTGTAGCTGCGATACGCGCTGACGAGCTGGACCGGGCGCCCCGCAGCGCGTGCCGCATCCGCCATCGCCCTCAGATCCGCCGCGACATGGCTGCGCAGCGAGTAGCCCCCATTGAGGCCGGCGTTCGAGCTGTCGACAAGGTCGCCAGGAGCGTATCCCGACGGCACGATGAGGATAGTGTCGACCAGGGTCCGCCGCCAATCGGTGTAGGCGCGGAATGGGGTCAGGACGTCCTGGTAGGCGCAGGTTGGCAGCGGCCGGAGATCCCCGAGCGCGACCCGAAGGTCGAAGGTGACGCGGTCGGTGACCGCACGTGGGCCCCCCAGCAACACGAGACGCGACGGGTTGAGGCGCACCGCCTCGGTGCGTACGGCCGCCGGCACCGAGGTGCCCGGCACCAGGAGGAGCGCGCCCCCGCTCTTTGCGGCGGCGGGGACCGCCACCAGGGCGTCAGGAAACGAGGCACCGGTCGCGATGTAGAGAGCCGACGCGCCCGTGAATGTGGCTCTGCTGATCGCCACACTCGTCGCGTACCGTTCCGCGCCGGCGACTCTCGTCACCGTGCCTGACGTGGCGAACGAGCGAAGCCGGGTCAGCACCGAATCCCCGACCGCCGCAGTCCCGCCGAGGACGATGATCCGGCTGGGTGCCAGGCGCGTCAGCTCGCTTTGAATGGCCGCCGGGAGCGCGTCACGCTTCGTGAGGAGGACGGGTGCTCCCGCGCGGGCCGCCGCAACGCCACCCACCAGTGCGTCGGGAAACGCGGAACCGGTCGCGACATAGGCAACCGGAACGCCCCGCGTGAACGTGGCTGCGCTGACGGCGGCGGACGTGCCATAGCGATCGGCCCCGGCGATGCGACGCACGCCGCCACCGCTGTCGTACGCATCGAGGGCCCTGACGACGGTGTCCTGGATCGCAGCGCTACCACCGAGCACGACGATGCGCCCCGGGCGCAATCGTTTCAGCTCATTCGCGATTGGCGTGGGGATGCCGGTCTTGGTGACGAGAAGGATCGGTCCGCCGGCACGGGCAGCCGCGGGCCCCCCCGACAACGCATCAGGAAAATCGGCACCGGTGGCGATGTAGGCGACCGGGGTGCCTGCAGCAAAGTGGGCGGCGCTCACGGCGGCCGCGGTTGCATAGCGGTCAGTACCGGCGAGGCGCTGAACCGTCATGGCGGCCTGGGTTGTCGACGGCGTCTGTACGGCGACAGCACTGATCGCGAAGACGACAGCCGCGGCGAAGCGGACGAGACGAGAGGACATGACGATGAAGGGCCATGCAAGTTCAGGACTCGATTGTGAGCGCCGATGTTCGGAGCGGAATCGAACGAATGTCCCAGGCTCGTTCGGACAATTGGCGGAGCCGGCCGAACATGAAACGCGGCGCCCGCACGGCGGGGGGGGCCTCCATGACGTCTTCCACGACGGGCATTCGACCGACCTCCCGGGCGCCGGCGCCCCGCGACGGGGGCG
>JBBJNX010000086.1:0-7661 GCA_037721115.1 Candidatus Limnocylindria bacterium | reverse complement strand
CCGGAAGGCCGTGGTTCGGACTGGTGCCGCGGCGGGGAACCGGCCAGTGAGCGGTCGGGGCGGGTATCTGCTGCGCAAGATCGGCTGGGCGCTGGTCACCGTCGCGGTGGTGATCACCTTCAACTTCGTTCTGTTCCGAGTCCTCCCAGGAGACCCCGCCAAGTCGGGGCTGCGCGACCCGCGTCTCAATCCCGCAGCTGTCGAGGCGTTGCGCGAACGGTTCGGGATCGACAAGCCGGTCTTTCTCAACCTCGAGGGCGGGAATCCGCTGGACAGCCAGTTCACCGCCTACCTCGGTGCATTGAGCCGCGGCGACCTGGGGACCAGCTACGCGTTCCGTGATCAGCCGGTGAGCGATCTCATCAGCGGTGCACTGGTCAACACGCTCTGGCTGGTGCTCCCGTCGCAGGTGCTGGCGATCCTGCTCGGATCGGCCCTGGGCCTGTTCGCCGCATGGCGACGCGGGCGACCACTCGACATCACCGCGCTGACCTTCAGCCTCTTCATGTGGTCGCTGCCGACCTTCTTCCTGGGAATCATCCTGCTCGTGGCGGGTGCGAACTGGTTCGGGCTGCCCACAGCCGGACGGATCACCATCGGCGCCGATTTCGCATCGTTTGCGGATCTGGCATGGGACGTCGGGCGCCACCTCCTGTTGCCGACGCTGACGCTGACCCTCGTGCTGCTCGGCGAATACATGCTGATCATGCGCAGCAGCGTGCTCGACGTGTTCGGCGAGGATTACATCCTCACCGCCCGCGCCAAGGGCCTGTCCACCTACCGAATCATTCGCCATCACGCCCTGAGGAACGCGATGCTGCCGATGGTCACGCTCATCGCGCTCAACCTGGGGTTCACCGTGTCGGGCGCCATCCAGGTCGAGGCGGTGTACTCCTGGCCGGGCCTCGGCGCGCTGACCGTCAATGCGGTCGGTGATCGGGACTATCCGGTGCTCCAGGGGGCGTTTCTGCTCATCGCCCTGGCCGTGGTCTTTGCGAATCTGGTCGCCGAGATGATCTACGGATGGCTCGACCCACGCGTGAGCGAGGGATGAGCCGATGACTGCGCTCCTGGAGGTTACGGCACTCACCACGGCGATCGAGCCGAAAAGGGCCTGGCGCTCGTTCCTGCGGCACCGGATGGGGCTCGTCGGTGCGGCGATGCTGGCGATCGCCGTGCTCCTCGCGGTCGCGGCTCCGCTCGTCGCGCCCTACGACCCGTACGCCCACGTGCGGGTCAACATTCTTGATATCTACCAGGCGCCGTCGGCGGTCCACCCACTCGGGACCGATGATGGTGGCAAGGATGTCCTCTCCTCGCTCATCTACGGAGCTCGCGTGTCGCTCATCGTGGGCTTCGCGGCGGCCGCCATCGCGCTCGTCATCGGCGGCCTCGTCGGGATCGTGGCTGGCTACCGCGGCGGGTGGATCGGCTCGTTGCTCATGCGGGTCACCGATTTCTTCCTCGTCATTCCTGACCTGGCGCTCCAGATCGTGCTCGTGGCGATCATCGGTCCCTCGCTCGGCACCATCATCCTGGTCATCGGCGCATTGGGCTGGACGACCACGGCTCGGCTGGTTCGCTCGCAGACGCTGACCATGCGGGAGCGCAAGTTCGTCATGCGCGCCCGGGCGATCGGTGCCGGGGACGCCCATATTCTGCGTCGGCACATCATGCCGGCGGTCCTGCCGCTGATGCTGGCCAACATGGTCCTCGTCATCAGCCTGGCCATCCTTTCGGAGTCGACGCTCGCGTTCCTGGGGCTCGGGGACCCGACCGTCATCAGTTGGGGCCAGATGCTCAACTTCGCGTTTGACCGCGGTGCGGTCAGCGCCGGAGCATGGTGGGCCCTCATCCCGCCGGGTCTGGCCATCGTGTGGGTGGTGCTGGGCACGACGCTTCTCGGTACGGCGCTGGAGGACGCGCTCAATCCACGACTCAAGCGCCACCACCTCGAGGCGCCTGGGACCGATGTCGCCCGCGACCGAGTCATACCAGTGCAGGATGCGCCGCGAGTCGCCGATGCCACCGCCCCGATCCTCCGCGTCCGGGACCTCTCGATCGAGTTCGACGCCCCCGGCGGACCGCTGCGGGCGGTCGACCAGGTGAGCTTCGACCTGCATCGCGGCGAGACGCTCGGCCTGGTGGGGGAGTCGGGCTGCGGCAAGACCACGACGGCGCTTGGCATCCTTCGCCTGCTGCCGCCCGGCGGCCGCGTCGTGTCCGGCAGCGTCTGGTTCGACGATGAGGACCTCCTCTCACTGGACGGGCGTGCGTTACGCGCCTTTCGCTGGACGCACCTGTCGCTCGTCTTCCAGGGCGCCATGAATGCGCTCAACCCGGTCAGCCCCGTCGGCGATCAGATCTCGGAGGCGCTGCGCCTGCACGCGCCGGGCACGACGAAGGCCGCGGGTGCGCGACGCGCCGCAGAGCTGCTCGAGCGAGTCGGGATCGGTCGCAGACGCGCGAACGAGTACCCGCACACCTACTCCGGCGGCATGCGGCAGCGCGCCATGATCGCACTGGCGCTCGCGTGCGACCCGGAGGTGATCATCGCCGATGAGCCGACCACCGCCCTCGACGTGATGATCCAGGCCCAGATCCTGGAGCTGCTGGGCGGTATCGCGCGCGACTTCGGGATGGGCATCATCCTGGTCACGATCTCGGCGTCGTTGCCCAGGTCTGCGATCGGATCGTGGTCATGTACGGCGGGGGCGTGGCCGAGGAGAATGACGCTGCCACCATTTTCCGCGCGCCGCAGCATCCGTACACGCAGCAGCTGCTGCAATCGTTCCCGGACGTGGCGCATCCCGACCGTCCCTTGCGGGGCATTCCGGGTGCGCCACCGCGCCTGGATGCCATGCCCGCTGGTTGTCGATTCGCCCCGCGCTGCCCGCACGCCTTCGAGCGCTGTCCGACCGAACGACCACCCGACTATGCGACCGATGGCGGCCGCGCCGCCTGCTTCCTGATCGATCCGGCCGAGGCCCGCCCATGACCGGTGCGCTCCTCCGCGTCGAGGATCTTGTCAAGGAGTTCCCTGCCCGCAGCACGCTTGGCGACTGGTTGCGGCGTCGCCCCGCCCCGCCCGTGCGAGCCGTGGACGGCATCTCATTCGAGTTGCACGCGGGCGAGGTGATCGCGCTGGTGGGGGAATCCGGATGCGGCAAGACGACGACCGGTAATCTGCTGATGGGCCTGCTGCCACCGAGTGAGGGCCGCGTGATGCTGGACGGCGAGGAGGTCGGCGCGCTCTCCGGGCGGGGCCTCCAACGCCTTCGCCGTCGCGTGCAGATGGTCTTCCAGGATCCGTACGAGTCGCTCAACCCACGCATGACGGTTGCCGAGATCGTCGCCGAACCGCTGCGCGTCCACCGTGTGGCTGCCACGCGGGCCGAGCTGTGGGCGCGCGTGACCGGCGCACTCACCCAGGCCGGTCTCACGCCGGGCGATGCCTACCTGCATCGGTATCCGTTCGAGCTGTCGGGTGGGCAGCGTCAGCGCGTCGTCATCGCCGCGGCGCTGGCGCTGGAACCTTCATTGCTGGTGGCCGACGAGCCGGTCAGCATGCTCGACGTCAGCATCCGCGCTGAGATTCTCAACCTGCTCTCCGCCCTGGCGCGGGAACAGGGCATCGCAGTGGTGATGATCACCCACGATCTGTCGACCGTCGCCGCCTACGCCGATCGCATCGCGGTCATGTACCTGGGGCGGATCGTGGAGCATGGGCCCACTCGCGAGGTGCTTGCCAACCCGCGCCATCCGTACGCGCAGGCGCTCCTCTCGGTGGTCCCGGTGCCGGACCCCTCCGCCCGGCGCACGCCGGTGATCCTGCGCGGGGAGACGCCGGATCCATCACGGATTCCCACTGGCTGCCGCTTCCACCCACGCTGTCCGCTCGCCTTCGATCGCTGTCCGACCGTGGATCCACCGCTTTACCAGGTCGGTGCCGACCACCAGGCCGCCTGCCTCCTGGTCGCGTCCGGGAAGGCTTCGCCGCGAGGGTTAGCTTAGTCATCTAGCTAAGCTAAGGAGACCCGCAAGCGTCGCGAGGCCGACCAGCGTCCCGCCCATCAATGCACCCGCGAACCGCACCAATCGCCGGCGCAGGCGCGCGACGGCGGCGGCGATCAGTGCGGCGAAGCCAGCCCCAGCCAGTCCGGAGGCTGCGGCCACGAACGCATGGGCCAGGGTTGGCGACGCGGCGCCGACCTGGCGTTCACCGGCGGTAACGACACCGAGCACGATGATCACGAGCGCCCCGAAAAGCCCAGCTCCCAGCGTCGCGGTCCCGGCCCGCGCCGCACCGAGCTGGGTTGCTCCGGTGGCGGCAGCTCCGGCGGTAAGAAACGCAGCCACAAGATAGGTGGCTGGGACGGCACCCGCGATATTCTTGGGCGGCGCAGCCACGAACCAGGCCAGTGCGATGATCGGGCCGGCCAGCATGCCGAGCGCGGCGACCCAGGTCAGCGGGCGGGTCCAGTCCTCGGGGTCCTCTGGAGGTACGACCTGGCCGAGGCGGACGCTGATCGGGACCAGGTCATCATCAGGCGTGCCGCCGGTCATGCCGCCGTCGTGCTGCGCACCGCGGCGGAGACGTTCGCTAGCCGCAATCCCAGGATACGGGCGCCGAGCTCCCGGACCATCCAGCCGGCCTGGGCGGCGACGTCTGGATCGATTGAGTCGAGCGCAAGGCGCGCCAGCGCCTCCAACTCGGGCATCGCCATCGGCGTATTCAGGTCATCGTCCATGGCCCCCAGGAACCGCTCGCGATGCTCAGCCACCAATGGCGTGAGGGACGAGGCATCGGCCAATGCGGGGTCGGCGGGAGAGAGCTCCTCGGCGCGCAGGCAGGCTTGGCGCAGCAGCGCCGCGGACGAAGCGGAGGCGTCCAGATCGGTTTCGGAAAAGTGGACCTCCGACCGATAGTGGCGCGACACGAGGTAGTGGCGGATCGCGTCGCCGGAATAGCTGCGCAGCAGGTCGCGCACGAGGACGAGGTTGCCGATCGATTTGCTCATCTTGTCGCCGTCGTAGCTGAGCATGCCGGCATGGGTCCACCAGCCGACGAAGGGCCGATCGCCGGTCGCGCCCTCCGACTGGGCCAGCTCCGACTCGTGATGCGGGAAGAGGAGATCGGCGCCGCCGCCGTGGATCTCGAACCGGGTTCCCAGGTACGCCATCGACATCGCCGAGCACTCGATATGCCAACCCGGACGGCCGGGTCCCCATGAGGATTCCCAGGCAGGCTCGTCAGGAAGCGAACGCTGCCAGAGGACGAAATCGAGCGGGTCGCGTTTGCCGGGCATGTCGGGTACGTTGCCGCGCTCATTGGCGATCGGCAGCATCGCCTCGAGCGACAGCCTGCTGAGCTGCCCATACGATGGATCGGCCGAGACATCGAAGAAGACGTTGCCCTCCGCGGCGTACGCGAGGCCCTTGGTCGTGAGCTTGCCGATGAGCTCGAGCACCTGCGGGATGTGCCGCGTGGCACGTGGATAGTCGTCGGGTGGCAGCCAGTTGAGGGCGGCCATCTCAGTGAGAAAGGTGGTGACCCATCGGTTCCCGAGCGCCAGGTAGTCCTCGCCGGTCTCCCGGGACTTGCGCAGCATGTCGTCATCGACATCGGTCAGGTTCTGAACGTACACGACATCATGGCCCAGGTATTCGAGGTACCGATGCAGGACGTCGAAGCTAACGTACGTGAACGCATGCCCGAGATGCCCGGTGTCGTATGGCGTCACGCCGCAGACGTAGAGGCCGATACGTTCCCGGTTGGGGATGGGCGCGAATGCGTGGAGCCCGTCGCGGCGGGCATCGAACAGGCGGAGGGTCACGCTGCGAATTCTAAAGCGGTCCTCCATTTCGCGCGAAGGACGAACGGGACCGATAGAATCGGACGACCGATGGGGGAGTCAGCTGCCGACCCATTCCACCGTATCGGAGTCCGAGCATGGAAGTTTTGCGCTGGTTGCTCTTCTTCGCGATCGCGATGTTCCTGATCGTGGCGGCCATCTTTTTCGTCATGGGACGCCCGTTTCCGCTGACGCTACCTCGCTTCTAGATCGTCACTCAGTCGCCGCGTACGCGTATATACTCGGCTGGCTGACACCTCACCACAACTCCGGCTTGGTGCTCATCAGGAAGCCGATCACGCCGATCACGCCGATCACGCCCGCCATCCCGTACGCCACGGAGCGCTGCGATGCTAGCCCACCGTCCGGTGCGTCTTGACCGGGAATATTCGCCCCATGGGTGTATCGGCGAGTGAGTGGCCATATACCCACCGGGCGGGCGGATCGGCCAAGCGGAATGAGGTCTGCCTGGCCGTTCGTCCCACCGCACGCATATTCGGGCACTGACTCGCTGATATGCCCATGGGGCGCATGGGGGACTGCGTCCGTCGGTTCTCGATCAACGGCCCTTGGTGAATTCTTGCCGAACGCCGATTCGGCGCAGCAGCGTGGGAATGTTGACGGCCCAGCCCACTCCCAGGGGCCGATCGGAGAAGAGCTTTGGCGAACTCGGATTCCAGTAGGCGGAGCGCAGCTGCTCGAGCGTCGGGAGCCGGAAGTCATACGGCACGAACCCCAGCAGTTTCCCATTCCATGTGCGTTGGTCCCGGGGCTTCCGCAACTCGGTATAGACCGCGCCTGCCACGGCGCCAACCACCGCCATGCGGAGCAGCCATGCGAGGTCGCCAAGCTCGTTGCGGGCGGTATCGGCCCTCTCTGCGAGGTCGTCGCGAACGTTGTCGATCATGATTCCTCCTTGGCCGATGTCATCGCAAGCCCTGTGCCGGATAGTGCTCCCAGTACTCTAGCGCCAGCACCGATGCCGACGCCTGATTCCCTTCCCTTCCTCGACGGCGACCGCATTCGCCAGGCCGTGCCGATGGCGGATCTGCTCGACGCGATCGAGGCCGCTTATCGCGATGTGGCGACCGGCCGCGACCGGTCACCGTTACGGTCACATGTCGAGCTGGGCGACGGCGCCCTGCTCCTGATGCCCGGCGTGCGCGAAGGCGGGGCGGGCGCTACCGTGAAGCTGGTCACCGTCATGCCGCGCAACGCGACGCGCGGCCTCCCGACCATTCACGCCATCGTCGTCTGGTTCGATGCCGATACCGGCCGCCCGCTGGCCCTGCTCGACGGGGCAGCCGTGACGGCCATGCGAACCGGAGCCGCGTCTGGCGTGGGCACCAGGCTCCTCGCACGGACCGACGCCGAGACATTGACCGTCATCGGCGCAGGAGGGCAGGCCGAATGGCAGATCCGTGCCGTGCTCGCCGCGCGACCAATCCGTCGGGTGCTCGTGTACGCGCGCGACGCGACTCGCCGCGACGCGTTCGCTGACCGCATGGCAGAAGCCACCGGCGTGGAGGTCGTGAGCGCCCCGAGTGTCGAGGCCGCCGTGCGCGAGGCCGATGTCCTCTGCTGCGCAACCACCTCGACGGATCCGGTCTTTGACGCGGCATGGGTGAAGCCGGGGACGCACGTCAACGGCATCGGTGCGTACCACCGCGGGATGGTCGAGCTTCCGCCCGAACTGTTCGGACGAGCATCCGTCGTCGCGGTCGACGCACGTGAGGCGTCTTTGGCGGAGGCAGGTGATGTCATAGCCGCAATTGGGCGTGGATTCATCACCGGTGAGGACCTCAC
>JBBJNX010000085.1:0-7713 GCA_037721115.1 Candidatus Limnocylindria bacterium | reverse complement strand
ACCGCGGAGGTGGTGAGCGGTCCGCCTCCCGGAACCGTCAACTTCGACGACCGGGCGCCGACCGACATGTCGCACTGCACCGGCTGACCGATGCGACTCAAGACACTCGGCGTCATCCTGGTCACCGCGATCTCCGCATTCACGATGCTCTACTGGCTGACCGACAATTCGCGTCGGGAGACGATCGGCGCCGAGATCGAGGAAGAGCTGCTCTCGTACGGGGAGGTGATTTTCAGCGCCGATCCGGCCGAGCCCGCCGCCGCCGGCTGTGCAAACTGTCATGGTGCCGACGGCACCGGTGGTGACGAGGACTCGCCTGCGGTCGGTCCGAACCTTCGTTCACGCGGCCTCGCGGACAAGCTTCGATCGAACGGCAACTACGTGCACCTTGCCGTCAGCTACGGCGGCGTGGTGGTTTCGGGCAACGTGAATTCCGCCATGCCGGCCTGGAGCTACGAGGTCGGCGGCCCGCTGAATGAGCAGCAGATCGAAGCGGTCGTGGCGCTCGTCGAATCGTGGGCCGAGGAGGCCGCAGCCGAGCCGGTCGAGGAAGTGGAGGATACCGCCGAGGCCGGCGCGGAGGTGTACACCGCAGCCGCTTGCGTGAACTGCCACGGCGCGGAGCTCGAGGGTGTTCCCACCCTCGGTCCCAACATCCAGACGATCGGCGCAGACGTGATCACCGAGTTCGATGACTTCCCGACGCCGTCAGGAGTCGACCAGATGATCGCCGACTACGAGGAGGATCCGCGCGTGTTCCTCGAGCAATGGATCCGCGACTCCTCGGGTAACTACAACGACGGCGAGGCGACCGGCATGCCTCCGCACCCAGAGGGCACCTTGAACGAGAGCGCGCTCCAGGCGCTGATCACCTTCCTCCTCGACCAGACCGGTGAGTAGGAGCACGGCAGACCGATGAGCACCTATCCCGTCTATCGGCCTCGAGGCGGCGTCAACCGGCTCCTGACCTGGGCCGATGATTTCATGAGCTGGTTCCTGTACGGACACGAGACCTGGCTGGTGGCGGTCCTGAAGGGCGTGCCGCTCTTCCTGTTCGTCTACTTCATGCTCACCTACGTCCCGAACTACATGTACTACCTGCTCACCGTCGAGCTGCCGTTCATCCGCTTCAGCGACGACGTCGGCTTCCTCCTTGCCAACGGCATCGCCGGCGGCAACTTCGCCATGCTGATTCTGCTTGCGGTGGGCGTGCAGGGGGCGCGCGGCCGGCGCGGATTCGGGTGGTCAGCGATTCGCATCTTCGTCATGCTCAACTACCTGTTCACAGTGCTCCTGCTCGTCCCGCTGCTGGCCTTCAACCTGGCCGGTGGCTCGTTCTTTCCGATGCGCATCACGCTCCAGTCGATTGCGTTCGGCATGATCGTGGCGGGTCTGGGGGCGGCGGCCTGCGTCTACCTCTATTTCGAGTACCGACGCGTCACTCGCCGCGACGCGGACGAATCGGCGCGCCGCAGCAGCGAGCTCGCAGCGCGCTGAGCCGATCCCTTCTCGCGCACCTCGCCTGGTCCGCCGCGATCCTCTTCGCGGCCGCCGCCGTCATCGGCCTCGAGCTCACCGCAACGTGTCCGCCCGGCGGTCCCATCGCGTTCGGCGACTGTGAGCACGTGCGGCCCTTCGCGATCGGCGTGGCGGGACTGGCAGCGGTGCTCTACGTCGCGGGATTGTCGGCGGTGCGCTGGTGGACCGGCAGTCTTCTACGACGGAGGGTTGCCGATGCGCGCGCCGCACGCGACTGGTACCTGCTGGCTGGTGGCCTCGGCCTGATCGTGGCGCCGCTCCTGGCGTTCACGCTGGCATCGGCCCTTCGCTAGGATGGCGCGCATGCAGATCTCCACCGCAGACGACCTGCGCGCCCGCCTGGACGGGGTCGCGGCCATCACCGACATGGGTCTCGAGGTGAGCGACGAGCCGCGCTTCCGCGAGGAGCTGATCGACGAACTCGTTTTCGAGGCGGTGTTCAATCTCGACGCCGACCTTCGGGACGCCGCGCGCTGGGTGATCTGGAGCGCGTCGCAGGCGCTCGGCTGCGGATCGGCCTCCATCCACGAGCTCTATCGCGCGCGCGGCCGCGGCGAGGTCGACCCCAGCGCCTTCACCGTGCCGGCCATCAACGTGCGCGCTCTCACGTACCTGACCGCCCGCCAGGCGTTCGCGGCCGCCCTCGAGCGGGACGCGGCAACCGTGATCTTCGAGATCGCGAAGAGCGAGATGGCCTATACCGAGCAGCGACCCGCCGAGTACGCCGCGGTCGTGCTGGGAGCGGCCATCCGAGAGGGGTGGCGCACGCCCGTCTTCCTGCAGGGCGACCATTTCCAGTTCAATGCCACGAAATGGGCGTCGTCTCCGGGGCCAGAACTCGAGGGGATCAAGGATCTGACCCGCGAGGCAATCGCGGCGGGGTTCCTGAACATCGACATCGACAGCTCCACGCTGGTCGATCTCTCGCTCCCGACCGCGGTCGAACAGCAGCGGGAGAATGCCGAGAACAGCGCGGAGCTGACCCGGTTGATCCGCGAGCTCGAGCCCGAGGAGGTGACGATCAGTATCGGCGGCGAGATCGGAGAGGTGGGCAAGACGAACTCAACCGAAGAGGAACTGCGTGCCTATCTGGATGGGTACGCGGCGGCGCTCGGCGACAGCCTCGAGCCGATCAGCAAGGTGAGCATCCAGACCGGCACCAGCCACGGTGGCGTGCCGATGGCGGACGGCACCGTTGCAGCGGTGAGTATCGACTTCGACACGCTGCGGCGCCTCTCCGCCGTGGCGCGTGATGAGTACGCGATGGCCGGCTGCGTCCAGCACGGAGCCTCGACACTGCCTGACGACGCCTTCCACCACTTTCCGACCAACGGCACCGCCGAGATTCACCTGGCCACGGGCTTCCAGAACATCCTCTATGACGGGGGAGGCCTTCCCGATGCGCTCCGCGCCGAGATGATGGACTGGTGCCGCGAGCAATGCGCCGATGAGCGCAAGGATGGCGAAACCGACGAGCAGTTCCTGTACAAGACCCGCAAGAAGGCAATCGGCCCGTTCAAGCGTCAGCTCTGGACGCTTCCGCCACAAGCCGCGGATGCGATCGGCGCGAACCTGCGCGCCAAGTTCAGCCTTCTCTTCGACGAGCTGAAGATCGCCGGCACGCGTGCGCACGTCGAGCGCTTCATCACCCCGGTCGCCCTCCCGCGTCCGCTTCCTTCCGCCCTAGGTGGTGCTACGGCTGGCGCTGCGGTGAGGGCAGGCGCATCGGTCTTCGAGGATGACGGCTCGGGCGAGTAATCGCCTCTGCGAATCGAGGCGATTGCGCCGGAAGGGGGCGCGAGGCGCGATTCCGCCATTCCAATGAGGTCTCATGCGCTTGATCGGCGCCCCGGAGTGCTGCTCACGCGTGCTGGCCCTCGGCCGACCGCGGGAATCGCGCCGGACAGCGGCGTCGTGCGCAACCACCTCGATACGTCGAGGGGCCGTAGCAGTCTAGGAGCGGATCCCCACCAGCTTCTGGAGGACCGGCTGATCGGCCAGCCCGATGAGCCTGCGTACCGCCGAGGGCGGCAGCTTGGCGAGCGCCTCGAGCGCGCGGCCGAGGTCGTCCGTGCCGAGCTCGCCGAGCAGCGCCCAGAGCCGATCGATGGTGTCGGGCTGGAGGCGCTCGAGCGTCGCGAAGAGTCCCTCGATTGCGCGCGCATCGCCGCGAACGAAGAGCTCGACGCCGCGATCGAAGCGCTGGACGAAGTCGAGCAGCGAGGCGAGCCGGTCACCCAGCGTCGTCAGCTCCGCGTCTCCACCATGGCGGGCCGCCTCACGCGCCTGTTGCGTGCAGCGCGCGATGACCGGCAGCACTGGATCGGTCTCACGCTGCTTGCGTGCGGCAGCCACGCGTCGGAACCACTCCCAATGGTCGCCGACCACTGTCCAGGCCGCAGCGGCAGGGCCGCGCTGACCGGAACGCCGCGGCGCCTCAGCGCGTTCGATGAGGCCCCACTCCTCGCACTGTGCCAACGCCAGGCTTGCGGCGCGATGGCTCATGCCGAGCGCGCGGCGCACCTCTGGTTCGGACAGCGGGCCATCCGAGACGAGGAGGTACCCCTGCACGGCGGCCGTCGACGGTGCCACGCCCCATGCCGCGCCGATGGCGCCCCACGCGGCCGAGAAGGATCGGCGCAGATCCTCGGCCGCAGTGATCGACTCGGTGATAAACGTGCTACTCACTCAAGCATGTTAGTCGCTGGCGACCCTCGCGATTGCCGTGGGGTACGGCGAAGCCCCGACGATGACCGCCGGGGCTTCTGTTGCGGAGGAGGGAGTCTAGTGGGCGCAACCGCCGGCCTTGGCCGGGGCTCCATCGGTGTTGAACGATGAGCCGCAGGCGCAGCTGCTGACGGCGTTCGGGTTGTTGATCGCGAAGCCGGAGCCCATGAGCGAGTCGACATAATCGATCTCGGCACCGACGACGTGCTGCTGGCTGAACTGATCGATCACGATTGGGACACCGGCGTGGTCCTCGACCCGGTCGCCTTCGTTCACCTTATCGTCGAACGCCAGGCCGTAGCTGAAGCCAGAGCATCCGCCGCTCTTCACGAACAGGCGGAGGCGCGCATCGGCCTTGCCTTCCCGCGAGCGCAGCTCGATCACCTTTTTGCCGGCCGCCTCGGTGACCGAAACGAGCAGCTCAGCGCTCGGTGCGCCGCCGGTCATCGAGATCGGCTCGCGAGGAGTCTCGGAAATTGTCATTCGTATCGGTCTCCTGATGAGCGCTTGAGCGCGCGGTGTTCGGGATTTCGCTTTGGAAAGTATAGCAAGCGCGTGACCAGCGTCCAGTTTGCTCGCTGAGCGTGCGAACGGACCATCGCATGGTTCGCCGCGTCGGCTCGACGCCCTCAGGCGCCGCCTTGCTCGCTGAGTGTGCGAGTCGACCATTGGAGTATCGTGCGAGTCCGATCTCGCGGCCCTCGGTTGCGAATTCGCTCGCTGAGCGTGCGAACCGTCCTGCGAGCAGGAACGCGCGGGCACAGAAGCCCGACCGATGGCGGCTTCGCCCGCTCAGCGTTCGACCCGGCGGCGATGGCCTGGCCAGCAGCGAGTGCATGGCTTCGCGCCTCATCGGTACACTACCCATCCCGAGCCTGGCACGGCACCCGCACGAGGACCGATGAGTGAGACTTGCGAGCCGCATGGAGCGGATCGGGACCGAGACCGCATTCGAGGCGGCAGCGCGTGCCCGCGCGCTGGAGGCGACCGGCCGGAAGGTGATTCATCTCGAGATCGGTGAGCCGGATTTCGACACACCCCGAAATGTGTCGGAGGCTGCGGCCCGCGCGCTCCTGGACGAGGGCGCGACGCATTACACCGCCGCCACCGGGATCCAGCCCCTGCGCGAGGCGATCGTCGCCGACGTCAAGCGCTGGAAGGGGATCGACACGACGCCGGAGCAGGTGGTCGTCACGCCCGGCGCCAAGCCGATCATGTTCTACGCGATGCTCGCGCTCATCGACGACGGCGACGAGGTCATCTACCCGAACCCCGGCTTCCCGATCTACGAATCGATGGCTCGCTACGTGGGCGGCACCCCCGTTGCGGCGCCACTGCGCGAGAGCAACGACTTCCGAATGGATGTGGACGAGGTGGCCAGTCTCATCACCGATCGCACGAAGCTCCTTGTCTTCAACACCCCGCACAACCCGACCGGCTCGATCCTGACCCAGGACGACATCCGGCGCCTTGCCGAGCTCGCGGTGCAGCACGACCTCGTCGTCCTCGCCGATGAGATCTACGGTCGCCTCCAGTACTCCGGTGAGCCGCTCTCGATCGCAACGCTACCAGGGATGGCGGAGCGCACGATCACGCTCGATGGCTTCTCCAAGACCTTTGCCATGACCGGATGGCGAATGGGCTACGGCGTCCTGCCCGAGTGGCTGGTCTCGTCCTTCAGCCGCCTCGTCATCAACAGCGTTTCGTGCACGAACGCCTTCGCGCAGGCCGGCGCCGTCGAAGCGCTCACCGGGCCCCAGGATGCCGCCGATGCCATGCGCACCGAGTTCATCGCACGTCGCGAGCTCATGGTGGACGGGTTGAATGCCATCCCGGGGGTCAGCTGTGTCATGCCGCACGGCGCGTTCTACACCTTTCCCAATGTGACGAGCTTCGGCCGGACGAGCGCCGAGATCGCGGATCACCTGCTGTACGACTCCGGGGTCTGTGGCCTGGCGGGCACCGCATTCGGCGCGCACGGCGAAGGGTATCTGCGCTTCAGCTACGCGAACTCGCGAGAGAACCTTTCGCTGGCCCTGGAGCGCGTCGCCGAGTCGCTGGCGAAGCTCGACCGCACCGGCGAGCTGGTCGGGGCGCCTTCGTGACGCGGGCTCGAGCGGCGGCAATTGTGGCGACGCCGCCATGCACTCGCTCAGTGGGTCAGATATCCCGTGAATCAGGTCGGCTCGGCCACCTCACTCACCGGGCGGGTACCGGCGCCGTCGTTGGCGGAATCAACCTCGCGAGCACGGACGGTTACGCGTCCGGCGAGTATCTGGCAGCGTCGGGCCGATGAAGCCGCGCGTCTTCGTCACTCGCATCATCCCGGACGCCGGCCTCGACCGTGTACGCCAGGCATGCGACGTGGATCTGTGGGAAGACGAGCTGCCGCCCCCGCGTGACGAGCTCCTGCGCCGGGCGGCCGGCAAGGAGGGACTGCTGACCCTCCTCACCGATCGGGTTGACGATGAGCTTCTCGACGCCGCCGGGCCACAGCTCAAGGTGGTGAGCAACTTCGCGGTCGGCTTCGACAACATCGATGTGCCTGCCCTCACGCGACGGAAGATTCCGGCCGGCAATACGCCCGGAGTCCTGACCGAGACGACTGCGGACCTCGCCTTTGCCCTGCTGATGGCTGCTGCGCGCCGCATTCCCGAGTCGGTCGAGTACGTTCGCGAGGGTCGATGGAAGACCTGGGGACCGATGCTGCTCATGGGCGTCGACATCCACGGGGCGACGCTCGGGATCGTCGGGTTCGGGCGCATCGGGCGCGAGATGGCGCGCCGCGGGCGCGGCTTCGGCATGAATGTGCTCTATCACGACGTCCATCCAGCAACAGCCGAGGAAGAGGCGGAGCTCGGCGCACGTCGGGTCGAGATGGAGGAACTTCTACGCGACTCCGACTTCATCAGCCTGCACGTCAATCTGACGGACGAGACGCACCATCTCATCGACGCCGATGCGCTGCGCGCCATGAGATCAACCGCGGTGCTGGTCAACACGTCGCGCGGCCCCGTCGTGGATCCGGATGCACTCGAGGCAGCGCTCCGCAACGGCGAGATCTTCGCGGCCGGTCTGGATGTCACCGATCCGGAGCCGCTGCCTGTCGATCACCCGCTGGTTGCTCTGTCGAACTGCGTCGTGGTCCCGCATATCGCGTCGGCATCCCGCGTGACACGGGATCGCATGGCGGACATGGCGGCCGCGAACCTGCTGGCAGGCCTGCGCGATGAGCGACTTCCCACACCAATCAACCCCGAGGTCTACGAGTAGCGTGCCGGAGACGCGCTTCCGGCTCCCGGATCTCTCGCAGCCACATCGGTACGAGCATCGCAGGCCCCGGCGTCCACCACACCTGGCAAAGCGCCTCACGCCGCCGCCCAAACGGGATGAGCCCCCCGATCTCACGCTGTTCCTGTATGCCGGGATCGTGCTGGCCGTGATCCT
>JBBJNX010000084.1:0-7727 GCA_037721115.1 Candidatus Limnocylindria bacterium | reverse complement strand
ACCCGCACCCGACGCTCTCAGAAACCGTGGCCTTCGCCGCCGAGATGGCCGAGGGTACGATCACCGACCTGTACGCGCCGAAGAAGAAGGACTGACATGGCCTACCGGCGGCTGGACGAAGCGGACGAGTTCTGGCGGCCCTCGAACCAGATGGGCGTCGAGAACACCGACCTCGCGAAACAACTCGAGGCGACGACGCTGCGCACCAGGCTCTGGCGGCTGGCACCGGGACAGGCCTCGACCAAGCATCGCCACTTTGCCCAAGAGGAGATCTACGTCCTGCTCGAAGGCACCGGGCGCATCCGCATCGCCGACGAGGTGCTAACGCTTGAACCACGAGCGTCGCTCATGATCGAGCCCGACACGGTCCGTCAACTCTTCAACGACACGGAGACCGACCAGCTCTGGCTCGTTGCCGGTGCACCACCGGAGCAGGCCAGCACGCTCGAAATGACCGAGACTGAGCTCGCCGAGCTCTATCCGGACGGCCCGAAGGCGCTCCCGCCCGAGCTCGACTGACGTTCACCTCAGCTCACCAGCTGACGAGCTTCCAGATCTCGGGCAGCCGGGTGGCCTCGTCCGCCTCGAGGGAGGCGAACATCGCGACGGCCCGCTTGAGGTGGGCCATCGTCTCCTCCTCGTGTCCCATCGCGTGATGGAGATCGGCGAGGTTGTTCTCCAGGGCCGCCTCGCGGTGGCGGTCCCCGTATCCGGCGCACAATTCCAACGCGCGCTCCGTGAGCTGCAGCGCCCGGTCAAAATCGTCCGCGTTGCGCTCGACGAGCGCGAGGTTGTTGAGCGCGGCGACCAGGGCGGGCGGCTCGCCGAGGTCCTCCGCGAGCTCGAGGCTGCGGCTCAGGTCGCCGCGAGCCTCGTCGACCTTTCCTGAGGTCCGCGCGAGGATGCCGAGCATGTTGTGTGCTTGTGCGAGCGCTCGAGGGTCGGCCGCTGCCTCGGCCAGGTCTCGTGCCTCGACAGCGCGAGCGGCGGCCTCGGCGTGTCGGCCGGCTTGATGGAGGGTGAGGGCCAGATCGGCGACGATTCGAGCGCGCAGGCCGCTTGCTTGCGGGGGCAGGGCGCCGAGCGCGGTCGCAAGGCGCGCTTCGGAGCGGTCCCACTCGCCACGGCGCGCGTGGACTCCGCTGAGCTTTTGCTCGAGCGCGCCGAGCGCCCAGCCCTCGCTCTCGGCTGCCGCCCTCTCGTAGCTTGCGAGGGCGGCCGCGTACTCGCCCACGAGGGTCCGCAGGTCGCCGATGCGCTCATGCAGGGCGGGGGCGTCGGGTGGCTCGAGGGCCAGGGCCATCTCCAAGTGGATCAGCGCATCGGCGTGGGCGAGGAGCGACGCGGCATGCTCGGCCGCCGACCGGTACTGCTCGGCCGCCTCGCGGCTTTGGCCGGAGAGGCGCAGATGCAGGGCCACGAACGCCGCCGTGTCGCCGCTCCGGCGCATGCTCGCCGCGATGCGGCGGTGGAGGAGCCGCCGCCGGGCCGGCGAGGTCTCCTCGTAGACCAGCTCGCGGAGCTTCTGATGGGAGAAGGTGTACGTCGGCTCGCCGCCGCGCAGCAAGCCCTGTGCAACGAGCTGGTCGAGCGCGTCGACGGTCTCGTCCTCGGTTCGTCCGCTTGCCGCCATCGCCGTATCGAAATCGATCGAGCGCCCAATCGCCGCGGCCGCACTCAGAACCTGCGCGGCGACCGCGTCGAGCGCGGTCAGGCGCGAAGCCACGAGACCTCGAACCCTGCTCGGAACGGCGTCAGGCTCGATGCCGGCGCCGGCTCGAAGCGCCACCACGTACTCCGCCACGAACAGAGGCAGCCCTTCGCTTTCGCGGAACACCCGCTGCTCCAGCTCACGGGAAGGGGCCGGGCTTGCCGCTCGCACCAGTTCGGCCACCTGGGCCTCATCGAACCGGTCAAGGCGGGGGGCGGGGTCGGTGTCCGCCGCCGCCCGCCCGGCCGCCAGCCGGCGCAGGCTGTGTCCGGGCGGGACCGCTTCGGTACGCCAGCTCAAGACGAGGAGCAAGCGCCGCCGGGAAAGCCTTCGTGCGAGGTAGGCGAGGAGGTCGAGCGTCGCCTCGTCTGCGGCATGCACATCGTCGAGCAGCAAAACGCCCGCCACCGGGCCGGCCGTCGCTGCTTCGAGGACGGCGACCACGGCGTCCATGAGCCGGACCTGGGCGCCGGGGAGCTCGAGCGACCGGGGTTCCGGCAGGCTCACGCGCAGCGAGGCAAGCTCAGGTAGGAGAAGCGAGGCATCGGCGAGACGCTGAGCGGCCACCGATGGTTCCCACCGCTCGGCCGTCTGTGCGGCGCCACGAAGCAGCTCGACTACCGGCGCGTAGGGAAGCCCGGCCTCCTCCTCGTGACAGCGAGCCTCAAGGACGGTGGCGCCGGTCTTCCTGGCGGCCGCCACAAGCTCATCGCACAAGCGCGACTTCCCGATTCCCGCTTCGCCCTCAACGACGACGACGCCGCCACTCTCCCGGGCGGAATGGTGCGCCAGCATCAGTGCATCGAGCTGGGCGGCCCGCCCGACGAGCGGCAGTCCGAGGGGCACCCGAGGCGCGCCGGAGCTGGAGGGCACAGGCTCCGGGGCAGGGCTCGGGGGCAGGGTTCCCTCGCTTACCTGCTCGAAGAGCGCCGTCGTCTCGTCGAGCGGTGCGACGCCCAGCTCCTGGCTCAACACGCGGACGCACTGGCGGTATTGGTGTAGGGCGGCTCCACGGTCGTCAGTCCGAGCGTAAAGACGGATGAGCTCTCGGTGGGCCGGCTCGTGGAGCGGCTCGACCGTGACCCAGCGCTCGGCATACGCGAGGGCGCGCTCGTGCTCACCGCGCTCCGAACAGGCCTTCACCAGTCGTCGCAGAGCCGAGCTGAGTTCGCGTCGCAAGAGGTCCGCCTGGCCCATCTGCCAATGATCAAATTCCGGGCTGTCGCGAAGCGCGAAGCCCTCGAGGAACTCGCCGGCGTAGAGACCCACCGCCTCGGTCAGGCTGTCGGGTGAGGTCTCGCTTGCCGCGAGCGCGCGGAAGCGCGCCACATCGAGGTCGAGGCCGGCGGCCTCGCGCAGGACGATGGCGTCGCCCGGCGTATCGAGACATTCCTTGCCGATCCCACTGCGCAGGGTCGAGAGCGTGCGGCGCAGCGCGCCACGCGCTCGGTCCGGCTCGTGCCCAGGCCAAAGAAGCTCGCACACGGCATCGCGGGAGCGAGGGCCGTCGGTGAGCGCCAGGTGCGCGAGAAGCGCCACGGCCTTGCGTGTGTCGAACCGAACCTGCTCGCCACCTCGACGGACGCTCGGGGGGCCGAGCAGGGTGATCTCGACTGCCATGACCGCAACGATATCCGGCACCCGTCCATCTTTCGTAACGGTTTCCGGACGCCCCTCCCGTAGAACCGAGCCCTCTGACCAACTCGCAAGGAGAGAGAACAACGATGCCTCACACGATCACAGGCCACATCCGTTCAAACGTCGTCGGCTACGTCGCAGTCTTTCTCGCGATGAGCGGTGGCGCCTACGCTGCCGGCCTGGATGCGAACTCGGTCAAGTCGAGGCACATCATCGACGGACAGGTGAAGACCGCCGATGTGGCCGATGGGGGTGTCACCACCGTGAAGCTCGCTGACGGCAGCGTGACCACGGCGAAGATCCTCGACGGAGCGGTGACGGGCGCCAAGGTTGACGAGTCGACCCTCGCTTCCTCCTACCGACTTCCGCAAAGCTGCGTTAACGGTCAGGTCGCGAAGTCGAACGGCGCCGGAACCTGGAATTGCGCCGCCGACGCCGATGCCAACACCACCTATTCGGCAGCCGCCAACGGCGGCTTGACGCTCGCCGGGGCCGCCTTCAGCCTCGCCCCGTGTACCAGCGGTCAGATCCTCAAGTCGACGGGCGGAAGCAGCTGGGCATGCTCGGCCGACAGCGCCGGCGGTCCACCGGCCGGAGCCGCGGGTGGCGATCTCAGCGGCACCTACCCGAACCCGACGATCGCGGCGAACGCCGTCAACTCGGCAAAGGTCGCCGACTCGAGCCTCGCCGCCGCCGACATTCAGAACGCGTCGGGCGCAGGCGGCCTGCGCAAGGCCGACATCGCCGTCGCGTCCGGTGGCTTCAACTACGACCCACCGGAGATTCCGGCGGGCGAGTGCAGGATTGCCACGGCTCAGGTAGCGGGCGTACAGCAGGGCGACATGGTGATCGCGAACCTGGGCGGCAATCTCCAGGGGCTTTCGGTCACGCCCTTCGCCGTCGACGGCATCGGATCGGTAGAGCTCTACTTCTGCAACCCGCAGAACATCACAGTCAACGCCTCAAACCACACGCTCCACCTGATGGTGATCCGCTAGACGCCGAGCGCGGGAAGCGTGGCGTTCAGCACCGAAGATGGGGGCGCCGTGAGCTTCGTAACGGTTTCCGGACGCGGCTGACGTAGAACTCCAGCTTGCATATCCCGGGGGGTCGGGGGAGAATAGCCAACAGATGGGCGAGGAGATGAGAGCGCCGTGATGAGCAAGACAGCGGCTCGCCGGCTCGCGATCGGACTGGTCGCGCTTATGGTCGTGCTATGCGCTATGGGCGGGGCGCTTGAGGCCGCCGCCGATCGGATTCCGGTGGCAAGCGAAATCTTCATCTGGGCGATCGCGCTGGTGTTCTCGGTCGTCGGCCTGCAGATCGCAGGCCGACATCCCGACAACGCAATCGGCTGGATCTTTCTCTCGGTGGGCGTGAGCGCGGGCCTTGCGCAGCTCGCCGGCGGGTATGCCGGCTATTGGACCGGCGGCCACGGAGGGTCGAAGGCCCTTGGGGAGCTCGCCGCGTCGTACGGGACTCAATCCTGGATCCCGTTCATTCTCCTCCCCGCGACCTTCCTCCTCCTGCTCTTCCCCGACGGTCGCCTGCCCTCCCCACGATGGCGGTGGATCGCGCGGTGCGCGGCGCTGGGCATCGCGGGCGCGTTCGTCTCGGGGGTTCTGCTTCCGGGGCCGCTCGAGGACTATCCGCAGCTTCAGAACCCCTACGGGGTCGATACCCCGCTTATCGACGCGCTCACGGGGCTTTCGTTCCTGCTCTTGCTGGTGGCGATCGTCGGCTCTGCGGCGGCGCTGAGCGTCCGCTTCCGTCGCGCTACCGGCGTCGAGCGCCAGCAGATCAAATGGCTGGCGCTGGCTGGCGCCGTGATCGCGACGGTCATCCCGATCGGGTTCGCCGGCTTCGATCTCTGGGGAGAGGCCGTCTCCTACTCGCTGATGATGTCGAGCGTCCTCGGATTGCCGGTGGCGGCGGGCGTCGCCATCCTGCGCTATCGCCTCTACGACATCGACGTCGTCATCAACCGCACCCTCGTCTACGGCGCACTCACCGCCACCCTGGCGGCGGTCTACCTGGCGAGCGTCCTGGTCTTCCAGCTTGCCCTCTCGGGCCTCACCTCTGACTCGGGCCTTGCGATCGCCGCCTCGACCCTGGCGGTCGCGGCGCTCTTTCGCCCGGCCCGGGCCCGGATCCAGCAGTCGGTCGACCGCCGCTTCTTTCGCCGCCGCTACGACGCCGCCCGGACCCTCGAGTCGTTCTCGGCACGGCTTCGCGACCAGGTGGACCTCACTGCTCTCGACGCCGAGCTCCGCGGCGTCGTCTCAGAGACGCTCCAGCCGGCTCACGTCTCGCTGTTGCTGCGGGGGAGCTGAGCTGCGGTGAATGCCTCACCCCCAAGGGCTACGAGCCGCCGCGCCGCAGCGATCGCCTGGGCCGCCTGCGCGCTGACCGTGGGGATAGCGGCGGGCCGGCTTGGCCTGGCGATCTCGGACCCAGCGTCGTCTGACGCGTCAAGCGCTCCCCACGTGCCGGGCGGCGGCGTCCCGGTAGCGGCGTTCGAGGCCCTCGTGCTGGTCGCGCTCTCCGTAATCGGCGCGATCGTCGCCAGCCGCCAGCCGCGGAACATCGTCGGCTGGATCGTCTGCGTCATTCCCGTCTCGCTGGGGTTCCTCGTCCTTGGCTCTCATGTGTACTGGAGCCTCGCGCTAGCAAACCCGGGTGATCCTCATGCCGGAGAGCTCGTCGCGTGGATCTCGAGTTGGGTCTGGATCCCCGCCATGGTCCCAGCCCTCACCCTCTTCCCTTTGCTCTTTCCCACAGGGCGCCCGCCGACGCCTCGCTGGCGGCCGGTCGCGTGGCTGGCTCTCGCGGCAATTCCCGCCCTCTTCGTCTCCCAGGCATTCACCCCCGGTCCCTTCGAGGACTACCCCGTGGCGAATCCGCTCGGAGCAGGAGAGAGCTTCGAGGGGATCGTCAAGGTGATCGGGGGGACGGGTTTCGCCTTGATGGCAGTCGCGGCGCTCGCATCCGTGAGCTCGCTCGTTGTTCGCTTCCGCCGCTCGCACGGGGAGGAGCGCCAACAGCTCAAGCTGGTGACGGCCGCCGCGGTCCTGTTCGTTGTGATCTTCGCCTTCCCGGCCGACCAGCTCATCAGCGAAGACGTCGGTTTTGCGAGCCTGCTCCTCGGCCTCCTGATCATCGCCACCGCGGTGGCGATCGCCATGCTGCGCTACCGCCTCTACGACTTCGACGTGGTCATCAACCGCACCCTCGTCTACGGCGCGCTCACCGCCACCCTCGCCGCGGTTTACCTGGGGAGCGTCCTCTTGCTCCAGCTCGCGCTCAACGGCATCACCGCGGACTCGAACCTCGCGATCGCGGGCTCGACCCTTGCGGTCGCCGCGCTCTTCCGTCCCGCCCGAGCGCGAATCCAGGAGGGAGTCGATCATCGCTTCTTCCGTCGCCGCTACGACGCCGCCCGGACCCTCGAGTCTTTCTCGGCGCGGCTTCGCGACCAAGTCGACCTCACTGCTCTCGACGCCGAGCTGCGTGGCGTCGTCTCAGAGACGCTCCAGCCGGCTCACGTCTCGCTTTGGCTACGAGGGCCGCGAGATTCCGGCGCCTGAGAAGAGGCCGCCGAGCGCTCACGTCGAGCCCGAATGGGCGATGGTCACGGTGCTCTTCGTCGACATCCGCGGCTTCACCGCCTTCGCAGACCGATCGAGCGCGCGCGAGGCCGTCTCCTACCTCAATGACTTCTTCGAGTTGACGGTGCCGGCGCTGACCAGGCACGGCGGCCACGCCAACAAGCTCCTCGGCGATGGGTTCCTGGGGGTCTTCGGCGCCCCAACTCCGCTGCCCGACCACCCCGATCGGGCGCTTGCGGCGGCTGTAGAGATCGTCGAGCTGGTAGAGCGAGACCTTGGTGAGCGGTGCCGCATCGGCATCGGGATCAACACCGGCTTGGTCCTGGTGGGAACGGTTGGTGGAGGAGAGTTGACCGAGTTGGGGGTAATCGGAGATCCCGTGAACGTCGCTGCCCGCGTTCAGGACGCGACCCGCGAGCTGGGCGAGCAGGTGCTCTTGACCGAGGCCACCCGCAGCTTGCTCGATGGCAGCGAGTTCAAGCTCGAACCTCGGGGAGAACTCGCGCTTCGCGGCAAGCCCGCCCCGATCGCCGTGTACGCCGTCGGTGCCAGCACGCTTTCGTAACGAAACCCGGACGCTCCCCAAATAGAACCCGAGTCGTACTCGACCCACCGGTCCTACCAAGGGGAACTCACCGATGACAATTCGAAAGCGTAGAAGAGGGACGACGACCGCTCTGGCGCTCTGCGCGTTGGCCACGAGCGCCGCCCTCATCGCCCCCGGCAGCGGTACCGCCCAGCAGCGGATGTCCGAATGCCAGGGCGAAAAG
>JBBJNX010000083.1:0-7855 GCA_037721115.1 Candidatus Limnocylindria bacterium | reverse complement strand
CAGCGCGCCCTTGCGGATGACCAGGTCGCGCGCCTTGCGGGCGGCCTCGCGGGCCCTGGCGGCCGTCAGGCACTTCTCGATCATGCGGCGCCCGTCGGCCGGATTCTCCTCGAGGTGCTGCACGATCCCCTCGGTGACAACGTTCTGGACGATGCCCTTCATGTCGGCGTTGCCCAGTTTGCCCTTGGTCTGGCCCTCGAACTGCGGATCCGTCAGCTTCACGCTGATCACCGCCGTGAGGCCCTCCCGCACGTCATCACCGGAAAGGTTCGCTTCCTTCTCGCTGAGCGTGCTTGACTTGCGAGCCCACGTATTGAGCGAGCTCGTCAGGGCGGCCCGGAACCCCGCGACGTGGGTGCCGCCGTCGACGGTGTTGATGTTGTTCGCGAAGGCGATGACGTTCTCCGTGAAGCCATCGTTGTACTGGAGCGCGACCTCGACGCTCGTGGATCCCACCAGGCGCTCGACGTAGATCGGTCGATGGTTCAGCACGTCGCGGCGCCGGTTCAGATGCCGAACGAAGCTCGTCACGCCTCCCTGGAAGAAGAAGTTCTTCTCCGCATCGGTGCGCTCGTCGCGCAGGCGGATCCAGAGGCGCTTGTTGAGGTACGCCGATTCCCGAAGCCGCGTCGTGATCGTGTCCCAGTTGAAGTCGAGCGTCTCGAATATCTCAGGATCCGGTTGGAAGAAGGTCCGCGTGCCGTGGGTCCGCGTCCACGCTGGATCCAGGCCGCGATTCGCCTCCGCCAGGCCGCCCGCTTGTTTCACCGGACCCTGCGGGGCACCGCGCACGAAGTCCTGGACGTGGAGCTTGCCGTCCCGCAGCACCTCGACCCGCATCTCGGAGCTCAGGGCGTTGACGACGCTGGCGCCGACGCCGTGGAGCCCGCCGGACACCTTGTAGCCGCTCCCGCCGAACTTCCCGCCGGCATGCAGCTCGGTCATGATCACCTCGAGGGCGCTCTTCCCCGTCCGGTGCCGATCGACGGGAATGCCGCGGCCGTCGTCGACGACCTCCAGCTTGCCATCCACGTGAATGGCCACGTCGATGCGGCTGGCCTGGTTGGCCATTGCCTCGTCGATGCTGTTGTCGACGATCTCCCAGACCAGGTGGTGCAGACCACGCGCATCGGTCGAGCCGATATACATGCCGGGACGCAGGCGCACAGCCTGGAGGCCCTCGAGAACCTCGATGTCCTTGGCGGTGTAGCTCGACGCCGCCTTCGTGCTACGCGTCTTCGGTGCTCGTTCGACGGTCATGTGGACGGCAAATCCTCGTGGTCTGTCGTGACCGATGGCGTGGCGCCGGCAAACTCGCCGTTCGCGCCGCGGGTGATGATCGAGTAGAGCCGGTCGAGCTCCTCGTCGGAATAGAAGTCGATCACGAGGCGGCCGCCGCGGCGCGTGCGCACGATACCCACCTTGGTGGCCAGCACGCCGCGCAGTTGTGCCTCCAGATCCTGAAGGTCGTGACTGAGCGCGCCAACCCGTCCAGCCGGAGATTCCTCGCGCTTGCGCCGGACGAGCTCTTCGGTCTGACGAACCGATAGTTGTCGTTCCAGCACCACCGCCAGGATGGCGCGCTGAAGTGCGGGAACCGTGATCGCGGCCAGCGCGCGGCCGTGGCCCTCGCTGAGGCGACCCTCCATGATCGCCGCGCGCGTTTCAGGTGCGAGCTCCAGGAGGCGCAGGGCATTGCTGACGGCCACGCGGCTCTTCCCGACCTGCCGAGCCACGGCTTCGTGGGTCAAGCCGAATCGGTCGATCAGCTCGCGATAGGCAAGCGCCGTCTCGATGGCGTTCAGATCTTCGCGCTGGAGATTTTCGATGAGTGCCAGCTCGAGCGAAGTCTCCGCGCCATCGCTGTCGTGCACGATTGCGGGAATCGTTTCGAGACCGGCCAGTCGCGCCGCGCGCGCTCGCCGTTCTCCTGCGATCAGCTGATAGCCGCCGTCGGCAAGCTCGCGGACGATGACCGGTTGGAGCACTCCGTGAAGCGCGATCGAGGCGGCGAGCTCGTGAAGCTGGGCTTCGTCGAACGTGGCACGTGGCTGATCGGGGTTGGCCGCAATCCGGTGCAGCGCGATCTCGAGGACGCCGCGGTCGTCATCGCGTCCCGGAATCAGCGCGTCGAGGCCGCGCCCGAGGCCGAAGGCGCGGGACCCGCGTGAGGGGCTGCTAGCCACGGGCGACCACCTCGCCGGCGAGCTCACGGTAGGCATCGGCGCCGCGCGAGGCCGGATCGTACAGGGCGATCGGGAGCCCGTGACTGGGCGCCTCCGACAGTCGGACGCTGCGCGGAACCACGGTCTGGTAGACGCTGCCGTTCATGTGGCGCCGCACTTCCGACGCGACCTGCGCCGACAGCTTCGTACGCGCGTCGTACATCGTCAGTAGCACGCCGTCGATCTCCAGGCGCGGGTTCAGGTCCTCGCGGACCCTTCGAATCGTGTTCACCAGTTGGCTGAGGCCCTCCAGGGCGTAATACTCGGTTTGAATCGGGATCAGCACGCCATCCGCCGCAGTGAGCGCGTTGACCGTGAGCAGGCCGAGTGATGGCGGGCAGTCGATCAGCACGCGTTCGTAGCGGTCATCCAACGCGGCCAGGCTGGCTGATAATCGGCGCTCGCGAGCGGGAACTCCCACGAGCTCAACCTCCGCCCCGGAAAGCGATGGAGACGACGGCACGATATCCAGGCCCTCCACCGATGTGCTCATGACGAGGTCCGGGATCGGGACACGCTCCACGAGGGCGTCATATGTCGAGTGATCGACGATTCGACGGTCAATTCCGAGGCCGCTGGTGGCATTCCCCTGCGGATCAAGATCGATAACAAGCGTTCGCGTGCCGGAGAGTGCGAGAAAGGCCGCCAGATTGATGACCGTGGTCGTCTTCCCGACGCCGCCCTTCTGGTTTGTACATGCGATGACCCGGACCACGCGTGCTCCGCTGCGAGTTCAGAAGTGAAGCCAATTCTACCAGTTTCGTCCGTTCCAGGCCGCCTACCACGGGATTACCAGCGCCTGATGTTTCACGTGGAATGAGTCGTCTGGTGCGCATCGGCTGGGCTGGCGGGGGCTCCCCGTATACTTGCGGTGCCTCTTTACGCCGCGTTTCACGGGGGACTTCCTGATCAGCTATCTCAGCCCGCTCTTCGCCGTACTCATCGGCATCGTCCACGCCGGGCTCGCCCCCGTGATCGTCGTGGGCGACGTGAAGCCCAATCTCGTCCTCGTGGCGGTGGTCATCGTCACCTGCCTGGCGGGATTCCTGCCGGGCATCATCTGGGCCTTCGTCGCTGGGCTGATCGCCAATCTGCTGGTCGGCGAGCCGCTCGGCTCGATACCGATCATGTTGCTGATCGTTTCGGCGATCGTGGCCGGTGGCGGGCAGGTCTTTGGCGGCCTGGTCTGGATCTACCCGATCGTCGCCGTCGTGGCGGCCTCCATCGTCGCCGATATCGGATCGCTGTTCATCTCGCAGCTCGTGACCGACGCGGTGGCGGCATTGCCGCCGTTGAATATCCTGCTCGCGGCCGCGGTCCTCAATGGCGTCATCGTCGCGCTTGTGCTCTATCCGGCGCGCTCGCTCGTGCGGCGCTATGCGTCGCATGAAGCGCCTGCATGGTGAGCCGATGGCCGACCTGAACGACGGCCGAGTCGATCTGCACCGATCGCGTGCCCGATTCATCGCATTCTCGGTGGCCACCGCCCTCCTGCTGTTGATCCTTGGAGGACGTCTCTTCCAGCTCCAGGTGGTCAACGGCGAGGTGTACGCCGGCAGGGCGGCTGCTGACCGCACGGTCCAGGTCCCGATCCCCGCTGCTCGCGGCTTGATCTTCGACCGGGCCGGACGGCCGATCGCCGTGAGCGTTCCGTCGTGGACGGTGAAGGTCCGACCGGCCGATCTTCTCGAGGCCGACCGATTCCGGGTCCTGGCACGTGTCGCCGAGCTCGCCGAGGCGGATCTAGCGGCCTTGCAGGCCCGTCTCGATGCATTCAGTGGCTCGCCGTTCGACCTCGTGCCGATCGAGCGTGGCGTGAGCCGCGAGGCCGCGCTCCTCATCGGTGAAGAGGCCGGCACGCTGCCGGGGGTCGTGATCACCGTCGAGCCGATCCGCCAGTACCTCGACGAGACCGGCGCGGCCGGTGGACCGCTCCTCTCGCATGTGATCGGCTACACCGGGCCGGTCAACACGGAAGAGCTTGAGCTCCGAAAAGGCGCCGGCTACCTTCGCGACGACGTGATCGGCAAAGCGGGAATCGAGGCCTCATTCGAAGAGGCGCTGCGCGGCACGTATGGTTCGCAGCTCGTCGAGCGCGATGCAACGGGACGCCAGCTCAAGGTCATCGAGACGAGCCGTGAGCCGATCGCAGGGAGCAACCTGATGTTGACGATCGATGCGGACGTCCAGCGGCTTGCGACGCAGGCGCTCACCTGGGGCATGGACGTCGCCGATGTCAGCCAGGGCGTGACGGTGGTCATGAACCCGCAGACCGGCGAGATCCTCGCGATGGTCTCGCTGCCGGCGTACGACAACAACAAGTTCGCCGCGGGGATCAGCACTGAGGACTTCAATGTCTACCTGGCCGATCGGGATCGGCCACTGCGCAACCACGCCATCAGTGATATCTACCCGCCCGGGTCGACCTACAAGCTCGTCACCGGGATCGCGGCCATGGAAGAGGGCGTGACGACCGCCGACCGAGAATGGCCGACCTTCGGCTGCTACCAGATCCCCGGCGCCCCCGACGGCGAGTGCCTCTATGACTGGAACCGCAAGGGGTTCGGTCCGCTCGACATGGTCGACGCCTTCGCCAAGAGCTCGGACACCTACTTCTACCAGATGGCGGTCGAGACGGGGATCGACCCGCTCGCCGACTGGGCGCGCGAGCTCGGTTTTGGCCGGCTCTCGGGCGTGCGGCTCCCCGCCGAAGAGGAGGGCATCATCGCCAGCACGGAATGGGCACGACAGCAGGGACGCTCAGGCGTCTTCACCGGCGAGCTGGCGCAGGCCGGCATCGGCCAGAACGTCATCGCCGTCACGCCGCTCCAGTTGCTCAATGCGTACGCGGCCATCGCCAATGGAGGCACGCTCATGAGGCCGATGGTCGTGCGCGGCGAAACGGACCAGAGCGGCGAGCTCATCGAGACGTACTCACCCGAGGTGCTGGACGAGATTGCCGCCGCTGACGCGACGCTTCAGACGATGCGGGTCGGTGCTCGGGAGGTGATCACCTCCGGTCACGCCTACAATATCAGCGATCTCGATCTGCCCGGCGCGCTGTCGGGCAAGACGGGCACCGCCGAGTTCGGCGAGCTCACCGACGAGGGCACGCTTCCATTCCACTCCTGGTTCGTGGCGTACCTCCCGAGCGTGGCCGGCGCCACCGATGCTGAGCTCGCGATCGTCAGCTTCAATTATTCCGCGGTCGTGCCGGGCAACGTGTCGGCCGAGGTCGTCAAGTACTTCCTCCAGCTCTATTACGACCTGGACCAGGATCTCAGACTGGATCCGAACGACTTCAGCCTTGTGACGGCGAATTAGACCGATGGGTGTTGCGACCGCAACCTTCGTCGAGTCGTTCCGCGGTCGGGACTGGCGTCATTTCGACCCTCAGCTGTTCCTGTACGTCGTCCTGCTCATCGGGTTCGGCGTGGTGATGGGGTACTCGGCCGGATTCAACGACGCAGCCACGGCCGCCGGGATGTCCCAGACGGTCAAGACATTGATCTGGGCATCCATCGGCCTCACCATCTTCTTCGCTGTCGCCAGCGTTGACTATCACTGGCTGCGCACACTGGCAGGCTCGATCTATCTTGCCGTGCTGGCACTGCTGTTCGTGACCATGCTCATCGGCACCAACCTGTTCGGGGCCCAGATGTCGGTCACCGTGGCGGGTCTGGACTTCCAGTTCAGCGAGGTGAGCAAGGTGCTCATGATCGCGGTGCTGGGCGCGTATCTGTCCGGTCGGCGAGAACGGATCGGACGCTTGTCGACCATCATCGTAGCCGGTGCCCTGATGGCGATCCCCGCCTTTCTCGTGTTCCGCCAGCCCGATCTGGGCACGGCCCTCGTCTTCATCGGCATCCTGGTGGGAATGCTCTTCATGAGCGGCGCGAGCCTCGGATGGATGGGCCTTATGGCAGCCGCGATTGTCGCGGTGGCGCCGATCGCCATCGGCACCCTCCAGGATTACCAGAGGCAGCGCCTCTTCTGTTTCCTCGACCCGTCCGCCGACCCGCAGGGAGCCTGCTTCCAGCTCGTCCAGGCGTTGAACGCGGTCGGCTCGGGAGGGTGGCTCGGCCGCGGGCTGACCGTCGGCGGCGAGGGCCAGCGCGGCTATATCCCGGTGCAGTCGACGGACTTCATCTTCACCGTGGTGGCTGAGGATCTCGGCTTCGCAGGGGGTGTCGTGGTGCTCACCTTGTTCGGGCTGCTGGTGTGGAGGATCCTCCTCATCGGCTGGCAGGCGCGCGACGCGTTCGGGATGATGATCGCGGTCGGCCTCGCCAGCATGATCCTGTTCCAGGTCCTGGTGAACATCGGCATGGTCATCGGCGTCATGCCGGTCACAGGCATCCCGCTCCCGTTCGTCACGTATGGCGGTTCGAGCCTGATCAGCCTCATGTTCGGCATGGGAATCCTTCAGTCCATTCGCATGCGGGCCCACAAGCCCACGCTCTGATCCGATCGTTCGACTCCGTCAGCGTGCGAACGCACCATTGAGCGGCCCGCCGAGCTGGTGGGACGCCGTTCCGTTGCTTGACGCACGCTGAGCGTGCGAACGGACCATTGAGCGGGCCCGCCGAGCTGGTGGGACGCCGTTCCGTTGCTTCTTCGCTCCGTCAGCGTGCGAACGCACCATCGAGCGGGCCTGCCGAGCTGTGGGACCCTGTTCCGTTTGCTTCTTCGCTCGATGAGCGTGCAAGAGCACCGACCAAAGCGATCAGGCGCCCGATACGCCCACAGCGTGCGGGACCCTCTGGCCCCCGAGCCGAATCGACGGTACGATTCTCCGCGTATGACAAACCGATCAACCGACGCCCCGCCGCGCCAGCGCTGGCAGATTTTGTTCAGCCGCGCCGAGCCCGCGCTCCGCATGCGCCAGGCGGACCTGGTGACGGAGTTGGAGCGTGCGTTCCGTGAGGCGGACCTTCCGCTCTCGTACACGCACGCGGTGAAGCCTCGGCCACGCATCAAGCTGGCGGCGAACCTGCCGATCGGGCTCGAGCTCCGAGGAGAGGTTGTCGAGGCCTATTTCGATGACCTCGTGCCGCTCGACCGGATCCAGGCCGCCGGCGACCATTTCCCGGACGGCGTGGCGATGCGCGACGCGAAGGAGGTCTGGCACGGCTTCCCGTCCGCCGCGTCTCAGCTGCGTGGCGCGGAGTACGAGATCGAGGTCGGTGGTGGGGAGGGCCTCACGTCGGACGCATTGCGCGGCGCCGTGGTCAGGCTTCTGGCGACCAACGAGCTGAGCGGCAAGCGGCGACGGGGTGAGAGCGAACGGCGCAGCGATGCGGGCGATCGTGACCTGCGCCCGCTCATCGAGGATGTCGAGATTCTCGAGATGGATGAGAAGGCGCACAGCGCGCGTCTGCGAACTGTGCTCCAGCTGGACGCGAGCGGCGCCGGTCGCCCCGAGGACGTCGTGGCGGCGCTGGACCTGCCCCTTCGCGTGCGCAGGGCGGTGCGCACCAGGCTCCTCTTCGTTGACACTCCCCCGATCGCCCGGTAGACTCGGGCGTCCCCCGGCTGAGAGCATTCGGCCCGTTTCGGTGTGCGCCAACACGCGATCAGATCGCGACGCGATCAGATCGCGCTCGGCACGCTCATGACAGACCCAGGAG
>JBBJNX010000082.1:0-8037 GCA_037721115.1 Candidatus Limnocylindria bacterium | reverse complement strand
TCAGGTTGGCCGCAAGGTGCGGAGCCAGCGCCGGCGTCCATGCGTTGGTGGCGACCAGGACGGCACCGGCCGCGACCTCTCCGTGGGTCGTCGCGACGCCGGTGACGCGTCCACCGGATGCGAGAAGCCGTTCGACGCGCACCCCGGTCACCACCCTCCCACCCCGCGCGCGCGTCGCCTCGAGCCGGGCATAGCAGTGCCGAAACGGGTTGAGCTTCGCGTCGCCGGGCGTCCACTTCGCGGCGCGTACCTCTTCGATCGCAAGGCCGACGGCCAGATCGCGCAGCTCCGCGGGGTCATCCACCACGCGGACATCCAGTCCCTCGGCGGACTGGGCGTCAGCGGCGAGCCGGATGTGCACCTCCTCGAGCTCGTCGAGGGCGAGATCGAGGGATCCGAAGCGGTCCCACTCCATGCCACCCGCCAGCTCCGCATCCCAGGCCTCGATCATGTCGAGGGAGCGGGTCGTGTAGTCGAGGATCGACCGCCCGCCTGCCTCCTGCACGATCCTTGTGACGCGCGGGAAGTGCCCGCCCAGGCCAGCCAGCGCCATCCCGGCGTTTCGTCCGGATGCCCCGGACGCGGGCGCATTGGCCTCGATGACGAGCGGACGCATGCCGGCCCGGGCCAGGTGATATGCGGCCGATGCGCCCAGCATGCCGGCTCCGATCACGATCACCTCCGCCGCGGTCGGCAACATGGCGCGCGGATCCGGAGCGAACGGAACGGGTTCGGGCCTCGGACTGAAGACGGGCTGGGGCTGCGTCATGGAGTGGTTCCGAGCGTACCATCGGGCCGATGCCACGCACAGAAGAGTTCCGCTTCCGCGCCGGCGAGCTGTCGCTTGCCGCCACATTGACCCTCCCCGACGGAGAGGGCCGGCTGCCATGGGCGCTGCTCGTGCCGAGCTGGTTGCCTCGCAACCGTGACGGCGATTGGGATCGCGCCGGACATCCGGCCTGGTACGCGCCGATGCTCTCCGACGCGCCCGATGGACTCTTCGCACGGCTCGCCGGTGCGCTGGCAACCCAGGGCGTCGCGACCCTGCGCTATGACCCACGCGGTTGCGGCGAGTCGGAAGGCAGCTGGGAGGGGAGCGACCTGTTCAGCCGCATCGACGACGCTCGTGACGCCATCGGCGCCATGCGCTCGCGGAACGAGCTTGACCTGCGGCGCACCGCGATCGTCGGCCACGGCGAGGGTGCGGTGATCGCGCTCAGCGTGGCGATCGGCGACCCGGCGATCGGCGCGGTGGGGCTGATCGGTCCATTCGCGCGAAGCTACCGTGACGTGCTTCGCCGCGGGGTCGCCGAACGGGATCGTACCGGTCACGATCGCGAACATCCGATCGTCGCCGCGCTCGACCGCGACGCGGAGGAGCTCATCGAACGTGCGGAGCGGCATGAACCGACCTTCATGATCGAGGCGAACGAATTCAACCTCTCGGCCTGGGAACAGGCGTTCCACACGCCGCCCATCGCCCTGGCCACCATGCTCCACCGCAATGTCGTGCTGGCCCACGGCACAACCGACGCATGGTCCGATCCTGACGAGTCTCGACTCCTCGTACGGGTCCTGTCCGATGCCGGCAACGATCCCGTGCTTCAGCTCGTGGATGGTGCTGGCCATGACCTCGCCGAGGCCGATGATGCCGCCATCAGTGCTTTCGCCGAGGCGCTCGCCGCTCGGATGGAGCCGCGCGAGCTTCCGCCGGTGCTGCTGGCGATCGAGGGCATGAGCTGATCACCCGGTAGACTTGGGCCATGACCCGACTCGCCGCCGGTGGCCCGGCACCTTCCTTCGAGATGAGCGCGGACGACTGGAGCATCATCTCGAACGGGACGCTCGAGGGATCTCGCTACGTCCTCTACTTCTACCCCGAGGATGACACCCCAGGGTGCACCAAGCAGGCGTGCGGACTGCGCGACAGCTGGTCACGGGTGGCGGAGACCGGGGTGGAGATCTTCGGTGTATCGCCAGACAGCGTGAAGAGCCACGTCGAATTCCGCGAGAGGTTTGCGCTGCCCTATCGGCTTCTCTCGGACGAGGGCCATCGGGCCGCCGACGCTTTTGGCGTGTGGGTCGAGAAGACGTCCGCGGGTCGGACCTATTTCGGTACCGAGCGCACGACCTTCGTCATCGGCGCCGATGGACGCATCGAGCATGTCCTGCCGCAGGTCAAGCCGGACGCCCACGTGGACCAACTGCTCAAGGCGCTCGCGGCGTGAAGGAGCCGTCGGTCTGGGCTGCCAGTGCGGTGGTCGCATCCGCGCTCCTGCTGGTCGTGCTTGCGGTCATGGCACTTGCCGTTCTCGTGGACCCGATCCGATGATCTGGGTGCTGACCGCCCTGGCTCTGCTGCTCTGGCTGGGCGGCGTGATCATGCGCCTCGGTCAATGGGTGAACCTCTTTCTCCTCCTCGCCGCCGTGCTCCTCGTCTACCAGGTCATTGAAGACCGTCGCCCGCGTAGCGAGTAAGCCCTCGCTCGCGCATCTGGCACGTATGTTGCGTCTGAGCAGTGCCATCGACTGCGCCGGCCGACGCGATCCCCGTGATCGACCGGGGGGAGCGGCCGGCGCAGGCGGAGTACACCACGCCCGCCTCGCGACCAGTGAGCTGTCACGCTCATCGGCTACGCTTGGCGGGCCTTGTCGTCTCTCGCATCCTTTCGCTTTCTGCATACCGGTGACCTCCATCTCGACAGCCCCGTCGAGGGCCTGAGCGCGGAGGCACCGCCCGACGTCCTCGCCGTCCTGCGCGGAGCCAGCACCGAAGCCTGGAGGCGGGTGGTCGGCGAAGCGATCGCGCATCAGGTCGACTTCGTCGTCATCGCCGGTGATGTGTTCGAGGTATCGAGTCCGACCCTCCTCGGTCAGACGCGCTTCCGGGATGGCCTTGCCGACCTGGCCGCTGCCGGCATCCCCAGCTTCGTGGTCCATGGCAACCATGACCCGCTCGACGGCCGGAGCTGGGCACCCTCACTCGACTTTCCGGAAGCGGTGCATCGGTTCGGGACCCAGTCAGGCGAGTCAGCGCCGGTCCTGCGAGATGGACGCGAGATTGCCCGGATCCACGGCCGGTCTTACCCGAGAGCCGCCGTCAGCGACAACTTCGCAGCCGACATGCACGCCGATCCAGCCTCGCCCTTCTCCATCGGGTTGCTCCACACCAACGTGGGTGACCGACCCGGTCACCACAACTACGCGCCATGCTCGGTCGATGACCTTCGCAGCTCGGGCATGGACTACTGGGCGCTCGGTCACATCCATCAGCCCGGGCAGGTCCTGGCCGACCCGCCCGCGTACTACTGCGGCATTCCACAGGGACGGGATCCGGGCGAGCTCGGAGCTCGCGGCTGCTGGCTCGTCGAAGTGGACGCCGGACATCGCGTGACCTCGCGCTTTCTGGCCACCGATATCGTGCGCTGGCACCCGATCGAGCTGTCGATCTCCGAACTGGCCGATGACGAGGCCCTCGTGCGGCAGTCACGGACCCGGATCAACGAGGCGGCGGAGGCGTCCGATGGTCGCTCGCTGGTCATCCGGCTCCGTCTCGTCGGCCGAGGGACGTTGCACGGAACGGTAGCCCGTCCGGGCTATCTCGATCATCTGCGGGTGATCCTGAATGAGGAGCTGGCCGGCGGCTCACCGTTCACCTGGGTCGAATCGGTCCGCGACGGGACGCGACCGGAGATCGATCTCGATGCCCGGCGCGAGATCCCGGATTTCGTCGGCGACTTCCTGCGCACCGTTGCGACCGCCCGACGGAGCGCGCACAGCACCGATCCTGAAGAACACGCACGCTGGCAGGAGCTCCTGCGCTCATCGGTCGCGCCGCTCTTCGAGGAGTCGCCGCGCGGGAGGCGCTATCTGCATGGTGCGGGCCCTGATGACACCGCGCTCGTCGGCGCAATCCTTGACGAGGCAGAGGCGCTCGGGATCGATCTGCTCCTCGCAGGCGAGGAGGATGCCTGATGCGGATCGACCGCATCGAGCTCGATGGGTTCGGCCGCTTCCACGACGCACACTGGTCGCTCGGCGCGGGCCTCACGGTCATCCTCGGCGACAACGAGGCGGGCAAGACGACATTTCTCAATGGGCTTCGGGCGCTGCTCTTCGGTTTCGAGGCAACGCGGGAGGGCCGCACATGGTACCCCGCGTTCGCCGGTGGACGTCGCGGCGGCAGGCTCGTCCTGACGACCGCCGCGGGCGAACGCTGGGTGGTCGAGCGGCACGGGGAGCGGGGCGGCGGCGGCGCGCTCGCCGTTCGAGCTCCGAACGGCAACCAGGGAGGCCAGGAAACGCTCGACCGGCTTCTGCGTGGTGCGGACCGGGATCTCTTCACGAACATCTTCGCGTTCGGGCTCGGAGAGCTCCAGGACCTGCACACCCTGTCGACAACCGGGGTTCGGGGCCGAATTTACGGCGCGGGCGCCGGACTCGGTGGCACGAGCGCGGTCGATCTCGAGCGCGATCTGCGCGGGGAGCTGCGCGAAACATTCGTGCCGACCGGGACCAAGCCGCCACTCAATACGCTGCTCGTGCGCATCGAGAGGTTGCGCGTCGAGATCGCCGAGCTGGCGTCTCAGCCGCAGGAGTACGAGGTCGCGCATCGTGAGCGCGATGCCCTGGAGGCACGGTCCATGGCGCTGCGGGACGAGGTCCGCGGCGCACGCGAGCGGGTTGCCCGGCTCGGTCACCTGCGGAAGGCGGCTCCCATCCTGGGCGAGCTTGGCGAGATCGAGCGGGAGCTCGGCGCCGGTGATCCCACCCTCGACCTCCTTCCGCACGACGTCGCGGTGCTCCTCGACCGTCGACTCGCCGAGCTCGAATCGGCGAGGCTTGCGCTGGGCACCATCGACGCTGAGCTCGATGACGCGCGGCGTGAGCGAGATGTCGTCCGGGTCGACCATGCGGTGCTCGCAGTCTCCGATGACATCGCAGCCGCGCGGGACGCGTCGCTTGCTCGCTCAGTGGCACGGGATCGGCGCCGAGATCTGTCAGCCGTCGAAGCCCGTCATGCGGCGAGCGTCGCGGAGCAGCGGTCGAAAGTTGGCGGCTGGGAGGAGGCGCGCCTGCTCGCGCTGGACGACTCGATCCCCAGCCTCCAGGCCACGCGCGATGCCGAGGAACGCCTGGCACGCGCGCGAGCCGACGCCAGTGGGGCTGATGGTCGATGGCGGGCCGCCGCCGAGGGGCTCGCCGCTCGTGAGCGCGAGGTGGTCGCACCATCGACCATCGGCGACATCGACGCGCGCCGCGCCGTACTGAGGGAACTCGATGTGTTTCGTGGTCGCGAGGACGCCATGCGCTCAGTCGCAATGGGGTCGCCAGCCAAGGCGATCGACGCTCGGACGGCCGTGGCTGTCGTCGCACTGTTTGCGACTGCGGGCATCGTGGTCGGGTTGTCGGTGGGCGAGGCGCTCGGCGGCGTGGTCGCCGGAGCCGTTCTCGGTGTCGTGCTCGTCGTGATCGTCGCGGTCCTCACGCGGCGCCCGAGCGGTGCCCATTCCCCGGACCTCAGCGGGATGCGCCGTGAATTGCTCGAACGGGCCGGTCTTACGCCGACCGCGACCGACGCCGAAGTCGTCACGCTGGGTGATGAGCTCGCCTCCGCGCGCGCGCGGTCGAATCTCGCGCGGGAGCAGGCGGCGTCCGTCGAGCTTCGTCGAGACGAGGTGCGCCGGCTCGAGCGCAGCCGCGACGATGCGGGGGATGCCCTGCGCGCGGCCGAGGAGGCGTGGGCCACGTGGCTCTTGGAGCGCGGAATGGCTGTCGGGCTCGCCCCGACCGCGGCGCGCGAGATGCTCGGTGCCGCGGGAATCGCCCGCGGCGCAGTGAAGGAGCGGGAGCGGGTTGTGGCCCTGATGGCACTCGCCGATCACGAGGAGGCGGAGCACGCAGCTCGAACGGACGAAATCTTCGCCGGCCTCGGGGTGGGCTCGGTCGGTGGCGACGAAGAGCGTGCGGCCGGCGTGCTGGCGCTCGTGGACCGGCTCGAGCGCGCCAGGGTCGCTGAGCGGCGCACGCGTGAGCTGGAGGTGAGAATCACCCGCCTTGATGAGCGCCGCACCTCCGGCACAGAGGAGGTGGCGGCCCGCCGAGCCGCAGTCGAACGTCATCTCGCGGCGAACGGGAGCCTGACCGCCGATGTGCTCCGTCAACGCGACCTCGCCGCGATCGAGCGTCGCGACCTGCGGGTGCGCTCCCGAGAGCTGCGGGCCGAGCTCGCCGGAGTTGCGGGGAGCGTGGAAGCGATCGACGATCTCGCCGCTGAGGCGAGACGGATCGACGCCGCTGCGGTCGAGGCTGAGCTCGGAGAGGCTTCTGCCGACGTCGATCGCATCGAGGCGGAGCAGGCGGAGGCTCGTGCTCGGATCGGCGAGCTCGCCGCTCGCATTCGGCAGCTCGAGGCCGCCGAGGAACTTGGCACGAAGCGCCAGGAGCTCGCCATCGCTGAGGGCACCGCCGCTGCATTGGCCCGCGATTGGGCCGTTCGCGCCGTGGCCCTCCGCCTGTTAGAGGAGACTCGCCAGCGCTATGAGCGGGAGCGGCAGCCCGACGTGGTGCGCGCCGCGGAGACACACTTCTCACGCTTCACCGGGGGGCGCTACGCTCGAATCGTTGCTCCACCCGGCGACGTGAGCGTCCGGGTGGAGACCGACGGTGGCGAAGGCCGCGTGACCGAGGAGCTGTCGCGTGGTACCGCCGAGCAGCTTTACCTCGCCCTCCGGTTCGGCCTCATCGAGGAGTTCGCGCGGCACGCTGAGCCGCTGCCCGTGGTGATGGACGACATCTTCGTCAATTTCGATGCCGATCGCGCGTCGCGTGCGGCCGGGACGATCCGCGAACTCGCGACTCGTCATCAGGTGATCTACTTCACCTGCCACGCGCGGACGGCCGAGCTGCTCGATCCCGAGGGGACGCGGACCGTCGCCCTGGCCTGACTGCTAGCATCAGGTCGGAACCGATGCCTGACGATAAGCTGCCGACTCCTGAGCGCGTCCTCGTCGTCGCGGCGCATCCCGACGACATCGAATTCGGGGCCGCCGGCACCGTGGCGCGCTGGGTCACCGAAGGAGCGACCGTTCGCTATCTCCTCGTGACGCGAGGCGACAAGGGCAGCGATGACCCAGCCACCGATGTCCTCGCGCTGGCCGAGCTGCGGGAGCGCGAGCAGCGTGCGGCCGCGACAGAGATCGGTGTCGACGGGGTGAAGTTCCTCGATGAGCCGGACGGTCTGGTCGAGGCGTCACTGCGGTTGCGTGAGCGCATCACGCACGCCATCCGATCCTTTCGGCCGGAGATCGTGATGACCCACGATCCGACCGTCCTGTTCGTGAACAACGAGTGGGTGAATCATCCCGACCATCGCGCGGTCGGACAGGTGACCGTCGACGCCGTCTTTCCCACTGCTCGCGACCCGCTCAACTTCCGGGAGCACCTCGAGGCCGGGCTGGAAGCATGGAAGGTGGCCGAGCTCTTCCTGTGGAGCACGAACGAGGCGAACCAGCTCGTCGACATCGGCGGCACGATCGAGCGCAAGATCGAAGCACTCGCGCACCACGCCAGCCAGTTCCGGTCCTTCGAGGAGATCGCCCGCTGGGTGCGCCGCCGCAGCGAGGAGCTGGGAGAGCGCGCGGGTTACCGGGCGGCCGAGGGTTTTCGGCGCGTGACCCTGGCCCGATGAGCCGCCAGCGCTTCCTCCAATGTCTCGCGGCCACCGCCCTCCTCGTGCTCGTCACCGCCTGTGGCAGCGAGCCGACGCCGGAGCCGACCCCCGTGCCGACCACCTTCCCGACGGCTCCTCCCGAAGCAGCGGCCGACCTTGCCACCGAGTACCTCGACGCATGGGCCGCCGGCGACTACGCGACGATGTACGCCACCATTGATCCCATCCTCCATGAGCAGTACCCGATTGAGCGCTTCACCGAGCTTCACGCCGCCTTTGCGGATATGGCGCTCGTCGACGAGCTGCGTGCAACGACGGGTGAGCCCCGGATCGTCGCGCTGCTCCCCGAGGCACGGCTCGCGGAC
>JBBJNX010000081.1:0-8056 GCA_037721115.1 Candidatus Limnocylindria bacterium | reverse complement strand
TGCCATCACTCTCCGGGTCATACACGGCATTCGCGGCCTCGACAGAATCGGTCGAGTCGTCGTCGATGACCAGGGTTGGCGGCATCCGGTCGATGCCGATCACCGTCACCGGCAACGGGGAAGCGTTTCCGAGCAGGGTGACGCCCGTGAAGCTCCGGAGCTGCGTTGTCGTGAGGTTTCTGAACCCGCCGCTGCCGCCGGAGCGGAACTCGTCGACCTCCCCGTCGACGGCGACGTGCGCACCGACAGCCGGTTTCGGCGTACTCCCGCGGAAGACGAAGATGCCATCCGAGGTCGCATCATCATCGTCCGGTGTCGGATCGGTCATCCAGAACCCGTTGCTGCGGACGGCGGTGACGACGCCTTCGACGCCAAAGACGTCATCGCCATCCAGCTCGGAGATGTGCGTCACACCCTGGATCTCCCAGATCTCTGTCGCCGGGGAAATCGCTCCGGTCGGTGCGGGAACGATCAACGGCAAGATGGCTCCGAGCGCAAGCGCGAGAGTCATCCACAGCGCGAGCCCGCGCTGCATGTGCATTTGAGGGGTAGACGGCACGGGCAGGGAATCCTCCAGCTGAGCGCACCCGGTCGGCTCGAACGACCGGCGTGGAATGATTGGTGCGAACAGCCTACGCTGATCAGACCCGTTCGAAATCACCAGTTCGGTAAACGACACATGAAACATCCGGCGCAATCGATGAACGCGGCTGGCTGGCCGGGACTGTGCGACGGATGCGGACACGGTCACCGCATCGAAACCGCTCGCGGAACCACTTATTGGCGCTGCCGCCTGTCTGAAGTCGACTCGCGCTTCGCCCGTTATCCAGCTCTGCCTGTGCTGCGATGCATCGGCTTCAGACGCGTCGATTGCTCGTCGTCCAGCGCATCCGACGCTGGCGGTGCATGACGTCACCAACTTTAATCCCGCGCACACCGCTGTGGTCAACCCCGTGCTACGCTGCCCTGCGCCCGATCGGGCGAGATTCATAGGAGGGACTCCGGGGGATGTCACGCAGGGTAACCATGGCCGCAGCGCTGATCGCAGCGCTCGTGCTCGCGACGCCGGTAGCGGCAGTCGCCCCCGTGCGGTCGAACGCCGACTCCACGCGCACGTCGACAACTGACAGGGCTTACGCACTCGTCCAACTCAAGCTCGCGCCGCTTGCCACCGCAAGCGCCAGCAAGCCAGCCCCTGGGAAGAAGATCGATTTCAATCGGTCGGAGACGAAGAACTACCGCTCGCAGCTTTCCGCTCAGCGGAACGAGTTCAAGGCGTGGCTGCGCACCAACCTGCCCAACGCTCGCGTCACCGGCGAGTACGACATTGCACTCAACGGATTCGGTGTGAAGCTGAGCGGCCACACGCTCGCGCAGCTGATGACTTCGCCGCTCGTCGTGCGGGCCGAGTACCAGAACCTCTACTACCCACTCACCGATAGCGATCCGGACCTCGCGCTCATCGATGCGCTCCAGGCATGGAACCGAGCCGGTGGGGCGGCAAATGCCGGTCGGGGCGTCAAGGTCGCCATCGTCGACAGCGGCATCGATCAGACACATCCGTGCTTCAGTGACGCCGGATATCCTGCCCAACCTCAAATCGGCGTTCGGCAGTTCACCAACAACAAGGTGATCGCGGCCAAGGTCTTCAACAACAAGGCCGGCAGCCGTGCATACACCCCCGAGGCGATTGACAGCCACGGAACGCACGTGGCGGGAACCGTGGCGTGCAACTACCACACTCCGGCCACGGTCGATGGCGTTGACATTCCGTATGACATGTCCGGCGTCGCACCCGCTGCGCTCCTCGGCAACTACAACGTGTTCCCGAGTGATGTTGGCAACGCGCGGTCAGAGGACATCATGAATGCCCTCCACGCCGCATATGCCGATGGCTTCGATGTTGCGAACATGAGCCTCGGCGGCGGTTCGTCCGGGAAGCAGGACCTCCTGAGCATGGCGGTCGATAACCTCGATCGTGCCAACATGGTGGTCGCGGTCTCGGCAGGCAACAATGGCCCCGGCCACTTCACCGTCGGTTCGCCGGGCATTGCACCGCGTGCGCTTACCGCCGGAGCCAGCACGGTCCCGCACTTCGTGGGTGCCCCGGTCACCGTCGCCGGTGCCGGAACCTTCGGAGCCGCATCCGGCGACTTCGCCGTGGTGACCGCCAATCTGACAAGACCGCTCGGCGTCGTCGCAGGCACGACCAACGGACTCAGCACGGCATGCACCGCACTGCCAGCTGCGAGCCTCACGGGGAAGATTGCCCTGGTCAGCCGCGGCACGTGCGCCTTCACGGTGAAGGTCCGGAACGCACAGAACGCAGGGGCCGCGGCGGTCCTCGTGGCGAACAACGTGGCCGGCGACCCGACCGCGATGGGATCGGACGGCACCCCCAACCAGCCGACCATTCCGGCGTACATGGTCGGTCTCGAGACCGGCAAGCTATTCGCGACCAAGAATGGCGCATCCACCACGATCGTCGCAGCGCTGAGCTACTTCAGCACACCCAATGACGACATCATGGCCGGCTTCAGCAGCCAGGGCCCGACAGACGTGGACTTCCGCGTCAAGCCCGACGTAGTCGCCCCCGGCGTGAATGTCCTCAGTTCCGTGCCTGCCGCCTACTGCGCCGCACCGCCGTGCTTCGCGTTCTTCCAGGGCACCTCGATGGCGGCTCCGCACCTCGCGGGCTCGGCCGCCGTCGTGCGGGGACAGCATCCGACGTGGAGTGCGGCCCAGGTCCGCTCGGCGATCGTCAACACCGCGGAGCGCGGCGTGCTGACGGCATACACCGATGGGACGACAGTCGTGACCGATGTCCAGATCCAGGGCGCCGGTCGAGAGAACCTGAACAGTGCGACGGGCGCACGAGTCGCGATCGACCCGGTCAGCGTCAGCTTCGGTGCCATCCCGGCCGGAGCGGGACAGACGAAGACCTTCAAGGTCACCCTGCGAGCGTTGGGCGCTGGTGGAACGTATCCGCTAGCGATCGCCAACACCACCGGCACCGGTATCACCTATTCGGTGAGCCCGGCGAACGTGACGCTGGCAACAAATGGCTCGGCCACCGCCACGGTCACAATGACGGCCGCCAAGGCAGCCAGCCGCGGCGATCACCAGGCGTGGCTCAATGTCGGCACGGGTGGCGCAGTCGCCCACGCTGCGGTGTACACCCTCGTCAAGTAAGCCTGGCGCCACCGGGCGCATGCAGGAGAAACGCGTGAGGGCTCGGGCAACCGGGCCCTCACGCTGTAACTGCGGTCGAGTGTCTTGCACCGACGCCAGCGAAACCACCACCGCCCGGGAGGCGTCATTCAACCCATGAACATCAGCCGAGGCGCCTATGGCGCTCTGCTCACTCTCCTCGTCACCGCATGCGCAGCGCCAGGTGGGGAGAACCAGACCGCGACAGACTCACCAACACGCCAGCCGTTCTCCACCGTTGCACCGAGCAGCACCACGCCCGAAGGGACCGATGACATGAGCGGCAGCGTGCCGGCCGACATCCTCCAGACCATCAGCGAGGACGCCGCGACGGTCACCGCGACCGATGTCTCGGAAGTGGAGGTCGTCATGGCCAAGCCCGTCACCTGGAACGACGGGTCTCTCGGATGTCCGGAGCCCGGCATGATGTACACGCAGGCTCTGGTTGACGGTTACCAGGTCGTCGTGCGGGCCGCGGACCAGGAGCTCGACTACCGCGTCGGTCGGAACGGCGCGTTCATGATCTGCGAGGGTGGCGGAATCGACGCACCCGGAGGTGCTGACAGCTAACCGACGCCCCGTAACAAGCTGAGCGGACACAGAGAAGGCCCCTGCCGGCGGACCGGCAGGGGCCTTCCTTTAGGTCGGGGCGTCAGTTGCCCTTCTTCTTGCCAGGCGCAGCAATCAGCTGTGCCTCGGCGGCGCCGCTCGCATTGTCGGGTGAGACGATCATGACCCCGATCGGCTTCTGCTTGGCGTACGCGGTCGCGTTGAGCGCCAGCTCGAACGTGGCGCTGGCACCCGGAGCGACCGTCACGAACGGAAAGTCCGTCAGGGCAGCATTCCAGGGATTGAAGCCTGACGATCCATCAACCGGATCGGCACCGACACCCTCGAGCGAGAAGCTCACCGCGGAGTAGGTGAAGTCGCCATCGTCTGGCGTCAATCCAAGCTGGCTTGCGAGGACCGGGAGCAGCAGCGTGCTGCTGTCCGTTGGCGCCGAAGCCAGGAAGAAGACGGTCGCACCACCGTTTACGAGATCGAACACGAAGCTTCCAACGCGGCCGTCAAAGCTGCCGGTGGTCACCGCGCCGAAGTCGATACCCACGACCGCGTATTCCGGAGCCGCGTCGCCGCCGGTATCCACCAGGATGTCGTACTCGTTGGTCGCGGCCGTCGACCAGCGGTCGTGCGTGCTCACGGCAAAGACGACCGTTGCATCGTCACCTTCAGGGAACGCCTGCACACCCACGGCGCGCATGTCGTACCCCGATCCACCGAGGACCGCCTCATCCACATCGTTGGCGTCCTCGAGGCCCCACTGGAACACGTCCGCCGACCCGGTGATCATGCCGCCCGGGTTGCTGACGGTGAAGGTCTGCGACTTGCCGTTCGGGGTGAGCTGGCCTGCCGGAGTCGTCTGGACCTTCGAGAGCGCGCGTGGTACCAGGAGGTACGGCACGCGAAGCGAGATGCCCTCGGCGGTGAGCTCCACGTTTCCGCTCACCTCGCGGAAGGCCGCGGAGTTGCCCGCTGTCGATGCAGGCACCGTGAGCGTGACGTTCAGCGTTGCCTCGCCACCGGCCGGCACGCTGACCGACCCCGCGCCGAATGACACTGTTGCCGGCCTCGACTGGGTCGATGCGACGGCACTCGGCGTAAGAGACACCGCCTCGGCGCCATCGTTGCGCACCGTGATGGTGCGAGTCTCGGAGAAGTTGGCGCCCAGCTCGGCGAATCCGAAGCTGAGGTTCGAGTTGTGGAAGTCCGCAAGTCCGGAGACAGCGTCCCCAGCCACGAGGTCGCCGAGCGCGACCACGCTCGTGCCAACGGCGGCCGCCGGCTGGACCAGGCCACTGCCGGCTCGCGTGACGCTGTACCCCGTCAGCCCACTCGGGCTGCCGCTGTTGGTGATCGCGGCCTTGGCCTCCTCGACCGTCCAGTCGGGATGCGCCTGGCGAACCAGTGCCGCCACGCCAGCCACGTGTGGCGAAGCCATCGACGTTCCGGAGATGATGGCTGCCTTTGTACCGGTGCCCACGGCTGTGGACGCAATGCTCACACCCGGCGCCGCGATGTCAGGCTTCAGGAAGCTGTCGCCATTGGTCGGACCTCCGGAGCTGAAGCTGGCGAAGCCACGGAAGCCAGGGTTGTCGATCGATGTCGTGGTCGTGGTCGCGGTACCACCATCGGCGGCGACCAGGTTGTCACCATCGGCCGTGGCTGCCGGGCCCAGGACCCCGCGCACGCCGAGGAACGGAATCGTGACCTCGAACGCTTCACCGGTGTCGGGATTGCCGGCGATCGGCCCCTCGTAGGGAGGGTATCCAGCGGTGTTGTTGATCATCGCCACGGCATCGGCGCCTGCCTGCTGACCGAAGACCGCCCTGGCGGCTCGCGCGCATGTGCCTCGAACGGTGACGGCGAGGGTGAGGGGTGCGTCCTCGGCAGTCGTGATACCTGCCTTGGTGAAGGCCGCGACCGAGCACCCGAGCGCCTCGTTCTCCGGGGTGGTGGGATCGTTCTTGAGTACCACCACTCGGTACTGCGTGGCGTCCGCCGGCGCGATGCCGTTGGCGCTGATGGCGGTCAATGATGTCCCGGTGCTGAGGGCAAGTATGACGCCGGGGAAGGTCGCCACGCTGTCCACCGCAGCCGTGCTGATAACGCCGGTCCCCGTTCCGGGTGACCCGGTGATATACGGGCTCGGCCCGCTGTTGCCTGACGAGGCGACGACGATCACACCCGCCGCGGCAGCATTCGTTGACGCGACTGCGCTCGGATCATCACGGCGCCCGAAGGAAGAGCCGAGCGACATGTTGATGACATCCATGTCATTCGCGACCGCCCATTCAATGGCGTCGACCGTTGCATCCGTGGAGCCGAGGCATCCGAAGACGCGCAGCCCATACAGGTGAGCCTCTGGCGCGACGCCGGGGCCGACCTCGAACTCATTCGCGTGGGTGGTGGAGTCGTACGGTCCGGCGTAGGTGGAGCCATCTGCGTTGACGCCGAACCCGGCCGAGGAACCGCCGACATGTGAACCATGGCCGTTGCAATCGAGCGGATCAGGATCGGGATGCGGGATCAGTGCAGGGTCGCCCGGATCAGCGGAGGCATCGTAATCGTCCCCGACGAAGTCGAAGCCACCCTTGACCTTCGGAGCATTCGGACCAAACTGGCCGACATCGCCCGCGTCACCGATGGTGGCGTCGGCTGCGTCGGCCGCATCGTACGCGGCGACGGTGCCTTTTCCGCCGAAGTTGGCATGTGTGTAATCGAGACCGGTGTCGATGATGGCGACCTTGATCGCCTCACCGGTGAACCCCAGGTCTTCCCAGACGCCTTCCGGGACACCAAGGTAGGGCACGCTCTCCGCATTCTCGATGGTCTGGAGCTGAATGCGCCGCACAGCGACGACGTTGGGCAGCGAGGCGAGGGCGGCGACTTCGGTTCGCGCCACGTGCACCTTGATGCCGTTGTAGGCGGACTGCAATTGGGATAGCACGCGTCCACCGCGACTCGCGATCTCGCCCTTGATGGCGTCCTGGCGAGCCTTCAGCTCGGCCTTGACCGCGTCACGCTGCGCCTTGGAAAGCTCACGATTCGCCGTTCGCGACTCGACGACGGCGACGGGATCGCCGCGCATCTCCACCATAACGGTGACAGTGCTGGAGTCATCGATGGAAAGGGGCAGCAGGTCGGTGTCGACCGCGCCCTGGATGGGGCTCCGCTGGAGGGCCTCATTGGCGCTGGGGTCCCTTGCGAGTGCCATGCTCGGAATCAGGAGCGTCAGGGCCGTAATGGAAATCAGAAGTCGCCGTACCACGGGATCGATCACCTCGAATGGAATGATCAGACGGCGACGTCGCCGCCTGCTTGGGTGCGCATGGCGATAGGCAGCTTCTCTGGCGACAGCAACGTCGCGCGTGGCAAGGGTGAGACCCCATGATACGGGAGCGCGGATGTCACGGTCAAATTCTTTTGTACTCTCAGACTGCGTTCTGAAGCCTCACGAGCGCCGCGAGGAGTCGGGTCAGTACCAGCGCGGACACTGAGTCACGATCGAGGGCGGGCACGTATTCGGTGAAGACGGCACCAGTGAGGCGCGGGCCAATCCCGGACAACAGGTCCACGCTTCCATGTAGCTGATTCCGCCTCGTCACGGAAGTCGAGGTGCGCGTCGACCTGGAGAATCGTGAGCGGCTCTCGGCCCGCGTAGGCGCGGAGGATCGGGATCGGCACGGAGTCATCGCCGCCGATGCAGATCGGAATGACGCCACGCTCCAGGATGGCCGACACGGCAGCGGTGGTGCGGCGGCTGTTTCCTGGCCCATCGGAGAGGTCACCCGGCACATCGCCGGCATCGACCATGGGGGGCAGGTGCATCGGCGCATTCGCGTCGAAGTCCCAGTGATCGCGAAAGCGCGCCAACCGGGTCGCTTGTCGTCGAACCGCCGACGGTGCTTCCCGGCAACCAGCCGTCGCGCCCGGCCGCGGATACGGCCAGCCGAAGGGCACGCCCAAGATGGCGAACTCGGCATCCAGCCGCGTCAGATCGGTCTCGATCGGCGCCCCGAGGAAGCCAACATCCGACTCGTTCATCTGCACCCGGCGCAGCCTATCAGCCGCGGGCGGCACATTTCCGGCAGGCGGCGGTGGCGATGCGATCAGTCGCGGACGCCTTCGGCCACCGGATAACTGATCTCGAGCGGCTTCCCGGTTTCGAGCAGGGTCTTCATGCCGGACAGGATCGGGACCCAGCCGTGCGCGACGCTGCGGTACGTCGAAGTCTCGCCGTCGAACTCGTCGTGAGTGAGGATGAGCAGCGTGGCCTCGCCTCGTG
>JBBJNX010000080.1:0-8070 GCA_037721115.1 Candidatus Limnocylindria bacterium | reverse complement strand
AGCAACATGCCCGTGCTGACCAGGGTTACGAGAATTCTACGCAAGATGTTCTCCTGAACCTGAAGTATGTGAATGCTCGGTTGAGCAGGTGGGACGCGCCGATTAGCCCGTCTCTTGTGTTCGAACCCAACCCGTACAACAGGCCAGGATGTCGTCACTAGTGCAATACGGGTGCCCAAGTCGGTTGCATCACTCCCGTCGGACCGAGCCGTCGGTGCCGATGCGCAACGGGGCGCCATCTGGGATGGCTGCCAGCTCGTCCGGCGGCAGCTCGATGACCGGCACGGCAACGCCGTAGAGCTCCTCCGCCACCGTGGCGCCGATCGACAGGATGAGGTCCGACTCGGCCAGCAGGATTGCCGCGGGGGCGGTCCCCGCGCGGACAGCTTCCGCCAGGACCGATGCGGACGAGGATGAGCCGCGACCCGAGGGCATCACCACGATCCTACCCGTGAGGGACGCTCCCAGCTGCGGATGGTGCACATCGATGATTTCCCCCGACGACGGATCCATTCCACCCCACAGGCTCAGCCCTTCATCCAGGACCAGCGCGCGGGCCCGGATCTCGGTCATGCTCCGCCCCATGGCCGCATGTCTCGAACGACACGCCCGGCCACCGCAGAGTGGATGCACTCCGCAGGGGAGCCGAAGACGACCGATGCGCCGATGTTGCCGGGAGCGTAGTACGCCCACTTTCCCGAATCGGTCATGACCGGCCCAGCCGCCTTGCGCAGCAGCGGCGTGATGTAGCTGCACGTGTCGACGACCAGCTCGACGCCAGCCTCACGCAGACGGCCGATGGTCCCCTGCGCCGATGCTTCGGCCATCACGTCGCGACCTGTCGAGATGAGGCATTCGACGTCGCGGTGCACGCGACGACCACCGAGCATCGCGGCGTAGCGCTCGAGCTCCGACAACGATGCGTGCGGTGTCCCCAACGAAACCGCGGCCAACCGATCCCCCGACGCAGTGCTGAGCTCGTCACGCACGGCGCGCAGCTCGGCAAGCCGGATGAGCTCGACCCGTTCCGGGACCTGGTGCTGAAGCGCCTCGTCCAGGGTTGGGGCCTCCGGCGTGGAGCCCACGACGTGGAACATGGCGACCGATCCGGACGAGGCGGCCGCGGCACCGAGTGCCTTGAGGCGATCTTCGGACTGCTTCGCCGCCAGACCGTCGATAGCCGCGACCGCGGATCCTGCACGTCGTCCGAGGACAATTCCGAGCACCGGGAAGAGGACGTCGGCATCGCGCAACGCATTTGGAACATCGTCGGCCAGGCGCAGGACCGCTGTGGCGCGACGCGCCTCCGTCAGGTGCAGACCAGCCTCCGGGACGCGACCGGTGATCGCCGCCGCGATATCGAGGAAGTCGCCGTATCGATTGGTTCTCGCGCCGAGGACGCTGTTGCAGAACGCGATCGCGTTCGATTCGCCCCACGCCACCTGCTCGCCGAGTGACGGTCGGACATCGGCGAGCTGATAGGGCGCACAGGTGAAGGTGGACCGCGCGCCGAGCGCGCGGTATCGGTCCATGAGGAGCCGTCCGCGGTCAGCCACGCGTGGATCGCCCCGAAACAGCTCAGGATGGAGCAGGTCCACCGCGCCGACATTGAGCGTGGTCGGAACCGAGACCCGAGCGTGGCCATCGGTCAGGCGTTCGACGAAATCGAGTGTCGCCTCACCGTGGTAGAGGCAGGAGTCGACGTGTGCCCGCGTAATGTCGATGAACTGCCGAGCTCGGGTCACCTCCGCCGCTCTCACGACCAGGCGCATCGCAAACGCGGCACCATCGCCGTGCGTTCCGTCGAGCAGCTCGCGGTCGCGCGAGCTCAACGCCAGGCTCAGCCCCGCGCCTCCTCGGCCTCGATCCGCGCGATCTTCTCGATCCGCGGTTGGTGCCGGCCCCGGGCGAACTCGCCATCGAGGAAGGCGCGCACGCAGGCGCGCGCCACCTCGGTGCCGATGATCCGCGCCCCCAGGCTGAGCACATTCGCATCGTTATGCTCCCGGCCGAGCCGCGCGGTCACCGAGTCAGCGGCTTCCACGCAGCGGATGCCGCGCACCTTGTTCGCCACGATCGCTTCCCCGGTTCCGCTTCCGCCGATCACGATCCCACGCTCGAAGTCTCCACGCGCCACCGCCCGGGCAACCGGCGCGATGAGGTCGGGGTAGTCGACCGGGGTCGTGTCGAATGTGCCGAAGTCGCGATACTCGATGCGCAGCTCATCGAGGAGGATGCAGAGCTCGCCCTTGAGGTCGAAGCCCGCGTGGTCGGATCCGATCGCGACGCGCATGGCGGTGAGTGTAATTGGCGGACGGCGACGCGCGGACGGCGCCTGCCGCCATCAGGCGGTTGGCGTGCCATCGTGCTGCACGATCGCACGATCGCACGATGACACGCCAGTACCCTGATGAGCGAGCGAACTACCTGGACTCGAGCAGATCCTTGAGGGCCGTCAGCCGCTCCCGCCACATGAGCTTCAAGCGATCGGCGGCCTCGGCGTCCGGCAGCTTCTCGTGGCCGAGGGCGAGCAGGATCCTGCCACCGTCCTTCGGGAAGAGGTTGTAGCCAACCCGCGACGGCGGATCGTCCCAGTCGAACCGTGCGGAACGGCCCCGGTTCGCGGTCCGCACGCTGATCGGCGCATCCGGGAACCATTCGACCCGCAGGGTTGGATCGGTGAAGGCGTCCGAGATGCGATCGGCCGAGGCGGCGATCGTCCGGCTCACGCTGACGGCGAAACCACCGGGCGCCTGGTGCATGGCCCGCATGCCTCGCGCCTTCTCATAGCCGACAGTCACGCTCTGGGCCCACCAGCCGCCGATGCCGTGCTCGCTCACGAGCCAGCGCGCGGTGTCGGGGTGCTTGCGCTCTCGGGCGCCCCAGGCATCAAGGATGGCGAGCCACTCTCCGAGCGGTTTGCCGGAACCACGGACCATGGCGGAATCGGTCATGCCGGTGAGGGCCATGGTGTCGGGTGGCGGCTCAGGTGCTGGAGCCAGCGGATCGGCCTTGCGGAGGAGCTGGGCCCGGGCGGCCGTGTAGGACTCGCCAGTTTTGGTGGCACGCGCGCGAACGCGGCGTTTGAGGGTCTTCTGGGTGGTCATCGTCTTCGCTTCCTTGCTCAGCGCGATGCGCCGGACTCACGCTCCTGGACGCTCGCGCGGCAGGCGAAACGGACCGATCCTGAGGAAGCCGATGTTCCCCTTTGCCTCGCCGGGCCGGCGGCGTGAGCGCCGGATTCGAGGTTGGGCGCAGGAGGCGCCGCTGCTGCTCATTCTACGCCGGTCAGTCAACCCAGCTCCATGACCGCGGCCAGGGCCGCCCGGGTGATCGGCCCCTCCCGCAGGATGCGGGCGGGCGTGACCGAGAGATCCACCACGGTGGATGGCACGCCACCGGGGACCGGGCCACCGTCGAGGACCGCGGCGAGCTCGTCCTGCTGTGTCGCGAAAGCGATGAGGACCTCATCGGCGCCGAGCGTGTCCGGCTCACCGGACCGGTTCGCGCTCGTCGCGTAGATCGGTCCCGCGGAGCGGATCAACGCCTGCGTCACCGGATGGTCGGGGGCGCGGAATGCTTGCGTCTCACCCTCAGCCGGCGGCGGTGCCTCAGCACAGAACGGCAGGATGAGCGTCAGCGGACCGGGCCATAAGCGCTCGCTCAGGTCGCGCACACGGCCATCGGCCTCCCAACCGGCGTCCGTCGCCTGCGACAGGTGAGTCAGGAGGATCGGTATCGCCTTTTCGACCGGTCGGCGTTTCAGAGCGAACAGGTCCGGCAGGCGCTTCCATTGCGAGACAGCAACGCCGACACCGTAGACCGTATCGGTCGGGAAGGCGACGATTGCGCCCGACCGCAATAGCTCGGCGGCGCGGGAGATCCCCTCGGGCGTCGGAGGCAGCCGGTCCGTCATGGTCTCAGTCTGGCAGCTCGACGCGCGCAACCCGATCGAGCCCCGCAAGGTCACGAATCACCGAGACCGATGCGCCCGCGGGCACCAGCGCTGCGACGGCATCCGCCTGGCCAGCCCCGATCTCCAGCAGAACGGTAGCGCCCTCTGCCGCGCGCTCCGTCACGCTTTCGAGGAGTTGGCGCAGCACCGCAAGACCATCTGGACCGCCGTCCAGGGCAAGCCGCGGCTCGAAGGCCAACGAAGCGTAGCCCGCGTCGACCTCCTCGGTCGCGAGGTACGGGAGGTTCGCGACGATCACATCCGGTCGCGGAAGCAATTCGCCGGCGGGGTCCAGCAGGTTCGCGCATGCCAGCGTGACGTGATCGGCGACGCCGTGGATGACGAGGTTCTCCGCGGCGAGCTCGAGCGCCTCGGGCGAGACGTCGCTTGCGATGAGGCGGAGTCGCCGCCGGGTCAGCGCCGGGCGGAAGCGGAGCGCGAGTGCCACGGCGACGGCGCCGGATCCGGTTGCCACCTCCCAAACGACGATCGGGGGAGTTCCTTGCGTCATGCGCGCGGCGATCGTCATCATCGCCTCATCGGCAAGCCGCTCGGTCTCGGGCCTGGGGATCAGCGCTCGTGCATCGGTTCGGATGCGCAGCGACTGCCACTCCTTGAATCCGCGGATGTAGGCAATCGGATCACCGGTTGCCCTCCGCTCAAGCGCGGCGGCGAACGCAGCAGCATCTGGGAGTGAGGCTTCTGGATGGGCTAACACCCAGCAGCGGTCATGTCCCGTCACGTGCGCGAGGAGGAGTTCGGCGTCGATACGAGCGCTCGGCGAGCCACTCGCGCGCAGCTGACGCGTGGCGTCGGAGATGGCCGCGCCGATGGTCATGGGTATGTGCCGAAAGACGCGGACGCCTCACATCGGGGCATCATCACCCAGCTCGCCCAGACGGCGTGCCTGATCGGCCTCGATGAGCGGCTCGATGACCCGGTCGAGGTCCCCCTCCAGCAGGCCGGGCAGGTTGTGGACGGTGATGCCGGCACGGTGATCGGTGACCCGATCATCGGGGAAGTTGTAGGTGCGGATCTTCTCCGATCGCTCGCCGGAGCCGACCTGCGACCGTCGCTCGTCGCCACGCTCGGCGGCCATCCGGCCCTGTTCGATCTCGAGCAGCCTGGCGCGCAGCACACTCATCGCCTTGGCGCGATTCTTATGCTGGCTCTTCTCATCCTGGATGGCGACCATGAGCCCCGTCGGCAGATGCGTGATGCGCACGGCGGAATCGGTGGTGTTCACGCTCTGACCACCGGGACCACTCGACCGATACACGTCGATCCGCAGATCCTTCTCGTCGATCTGGATCTCGACCTCATCGGCCTCCGGAAGGACCGATACCGTTGCGGTCGAAGTGTGAATGCGTCCCGAGGCCTCCGTCACCGGCACCCGCTGCACGCGGTGCACACCGGACTCGAATTTCAACCGGGAATAGGCTCCATCGCCCCGCACCTCGACGATCACCTCCTTGAGGCCACCGGACCCGCTCTCCGACGTGGAGAGGATCTCCACCTTCCATCGCCGTCGCTCGGCGTAGCGGGCGTACATGCGGTAGAGGTCGGCCGCGAACAGCGACGCCTCATCGCCGCCGGCACCGGCCCTGACCTCCACGATCACATCCCGGTCGTCATTCGGGTCGCGCGGGATGAGCTGCGCGCGCAATGCGTCGGTGAGCTGTGCCTCGCGCGCTGAGAGGCGGGTGATTTCGTCGCGGGCCATGGTCCGCATCTCCTCGTCGGGATCATCGGCCATGCCTCGCGTGCGTTCGAGCTCCTCTCTCACGGACCGCCATTCGCGCATCGTCGCCACGATCGGCTCTAGCCGAGCGAGCTCCCGCCCCAGGTTGGCGAGCGCCGCCAGGTCGGAGGACGCCTCCGGCATCGACATCTGACGGCCAACCTCGTCGTACCGCGCCTCCAGCTCAGAGAGCCGGTCGATCATGCCCCGGCTGGCTTGGCTGCCGCGGCCTCGCGATCGGATGCCAGGCACGACTCGAGGCTGGCGATGCTGACCTCGAGCATTGAGCGGTCCGGCGGGCGCGTGGTCAACGACTGCAGCCAGAGTCCCGGTGCGTACAGCGCTCGCACGATGGGGCTTCCGTAGTGCCGCGCCCCGAACCGCACAAGCTCGTACGCGAAGGCGGCGATGAACGGCACCAGCACGATTCGCGACAGGAAGAGCAGCGGGAGCGGCACGCCGGCGCGCGGGACGAGGCTGAAGAAGAAGATGCTGATGACGACCACGATCAGGATGAACGTTGTGCCGCAGCGCGTGTGCGCGGTGCCGAAGGCATCGACCTCGTCCGGGGTGAGTGGCTTATCGGCCTCGTAGGCGCTGATGGCCTTGTGCTCCGCGCCGTGGTAGGCGAAGACGCGCTTGATGTCGGGCATGAGGCCGATGGCGGCGATGTACGCAATGAAGATGACGAGCCGGATCAGACCCTCGACCGCATTGGCGATGAAGTCGGAGTTGGCCGCTTCCTCGGCGAAGGTCGACAGGAAGAGCGGCAGAAGGAAGAAAAGGCCGATGGCGAAGCTGAGGCTGAACAGCACGGTCAGCGCGATGGCACCCTTGCCCAGCTCAACCTCCTCCTCCGAGGCGGCGATGGACGCCGAGCGCATCAGCATCCGGGTGCCGATGACGAGCGTCTCGTACAGCAGGAACATCCCGCGCAGGAACGGGATCTTGATCAGCTTCCGATCGGCAGCGAGGGCGGCCGGCAATGGCTCGGAGATGGTCTGGATCTCGCCCGAGGGCGGACGCACGCTCATGGCGACCGTGGTCCGGCCGCGCATCATGACGCCCTCGATCAGTGCCTGTCCGCCATAGAAAAAGTCCGGCATCCGGAAGCGCCGCCGGCCGGACGAGTCGGTGATGGCGCCGATCACGAGCGGACCGGCCGCGATCAGCAGCTCCGGGATGAGGAAGAACAGGTGGGGTGCGAGGTGCGTCGGCCACCTGGTGGGCCGCGCCGGACGCCGGCCCGGGGTGGGGGTCAGCGCAGAGAGCGCTCGAGGCGCTTCTGGAATCGCTCGACCTGGCCAGCCGTATCGACGATGTTCTGCGTGCCGGTGAAGAACGGGTGGCACTTGTTGCAGACCTCGACCTTGATCGCGGTCACGGTCGAGCCGACGGCAAAGGCGTTGCCACACACGCACTGGACCTGCGCCTGGTGGAACTGGGGATGAATCTCAGCCTTCATGGAATGGTGCTCCGTGCCCGCCTCAGGCGGACTGGTACTCGCCAGCTTCGATGCTGACGCGCTTCTTATTGCGGGTGACGTAGGTGAATCGAACCTGGCCATCAGACGTGGCGAAGAGCGTGTAGTCACGCCCCATCCCGACGTTCGTGCCCGGGTGAAAGGTGCTGCCACGCTGGCGGACGATGATCGTCCCGGACCGGACGTATTGCCCGTCGCCGCGCTTGACGCCGAGTCGTTTGCCGGCGCTGTCTCGCCCGTTCCTGCTGGACGAACCGGCCTTCTTGTGTGCCATGGGTTACTCCTTCGACTCGGCCTTCTTGGCGGGACTGCGTCGTGCGGCGGGCTTCGCCGTCGCATCGGCATCGGCCTTGGCAGCTGCGGGCTTCCGCGCGCGAGCGGGCTTCGCCGAGTCATCCGTCGTCGCCGATGCGGACGCGCTCTTCTTCTCAGGCTCTGCCTTCTCGGGCTGTGCCTTGTCGGCCTTCGCCGCCTTCTTGCCCGATGCGTTGATCTCATCGATCCGCACGCGCACGAGGTGCTGCCGATGCCCCCTCGTCCGACGATAGGTCGCCTTCTGCTTGAACTTGAAGATGATGAGCTTCGGGCCGAGCTCCTCGCGAAGGACGGTGCCGCTCACGCTGGCGCCATCCACGGTCGGGGTCCCGATGGTGATGGCCTCGCCATCGCCGATGAGCAGCACGCGATCGAAGGTAACGGACGTACCGGCCTCTTCCGCCAGCCGCTCGATCACGAGCTCGCTGCCGGCCTCGACGCGATACTGCTTTCCGCCGGTCGTCACGACGGCGTACATAGATGCTCTCCTGGGTCTGTCATGAGCGTACCCGAGCGCGATCTGATCGCGTGTCGGCGCACACCGAAACGGGCCGAATGCTCTCAGCCCGGGGGACG
>JBBJNX010000079.1:0-8112 GCA_037721115.1 Candidatus Limnocylindria bacterium | reverse complement strand
TGAATCGGGCCACACGACGCCAGAGCATTCAACTGTGTGCGCCCGCGACCGATATATCGGCGGGGCTCGGTCATCGGCGACCGCCGGCGTTTACGTCCTAGTCGGCGGCAACCAATTTGGCGCCCGCGGTGTCAAATCGAACACGTGTCGCCATGCCCGGGACCCCTGAGGCGTTCCATGCCTTCTCGACCGCGTGCGCACTCGTCGGCGAGTCGCAGATGGCGAGGACGGTCGGACCCGCTCCCGAGAGACATGCGCCGGCCGCTCCGCGCTCGTGGGCGAGATCGATGAGCTGCTGGCTGCCGACCAGGTGAGGGAGTCGGTACGGCTGATGGAGCTCATCGGTCATCGCGGTGCGCAGCAGCCCCGCGTCGGAGGTCATGATCGCCGTGGCGAGCAGGGCACTGCGACCGGCCTGTCGTGCCGCGGCCGCATGCTCGACGGTTGCAGGCAACGCGGCGCGCATGTCATGCGTGCGGCTCTCGCGCTGGGGGATGAATGCCACCGGAATCCAGGCCTCCGGCGCGCGGAAGCGTCGCAGCGTCACACCCTCAGCGTCCGCTACTGCGACGGTGAACCCGCCGTACAGTGCCGCCGCGACGTTGTCGGGATGACCCTCCAGTGCAGTGGCCGTGGCCAGCAGCTCGTCGGCATCGACGGCTCGTCGCCCGACGGCTGCGCCGAGCACGACGCCCGCCACGATCGCGGCGGCGCTGCTGCCGAGCCCGCGAGCGGCCGGGATCATGCTCGATACCTCGATCCTCCACGACGACGCCCCTGGTGCCGCCGATGCGCGCAGACCTTCGCGGAAGGCGCGGATCAGGAGATTGTCATCTGCCCGCTCATCGTCACGCGGGACGCCTTCGCCGCGGGAATTGAGCACGATTCCCGCCTCGTCTCCATGCCACAGCTCCGCGCGCAGCTTAAGCGACAGGGCGGCGGCGAAGCAGTCGAATCCGCTCCCGAGGTTGGCGCTCGAGGCGGGAACGTCGACGCTGGCGATGGGCGGCATGCGGAGCCGAGTATAGGGTCGCCGGTTACGTCATCCAGCCGGTCGCTCGTCGGTCCAACGTCCGAGGTTGACGCGAGACGTCTCACGGTGGGCCAGCGATTCGCGGCGGTCTACTCTCAGCCGATCGTGCTGCGACCCACTCGCTTCCTGGGGTACGGGGGTCGGGGATGGTCCGGATACGCGGTCGCGACATGAGACGCCTGGGCGTCAGCCCGATGGCCGAACTCGCTCCACGGCCATGATGAGATCGTCGTAGCCGAACGGCTTGGATACGAACGCGGAAGCCGCGATCTCACCTGCCCACCGCGCGGCGTCGCGCGCCGCGGTCATGACGACGATCGGCATCGGGTGTCCGCGACGCCGCAGCTCGTGGGCGAATCCCCAGCCATCCAATACCGGCATCCGCATGTCGAGCAGGATCACATCCGGCGCGTGCCGTTCGATGGCCTCGAGTGCATCTGCCCCATTGGCCGCTTCGTCGACCTCGTAACCCTCGATCTCCAGCATGGCGGAGACGGTGGCCCGGATGTCGGGCTCGTCATCTACGATCAGCACGCGCACGTCAGGCATCGGCAGCCACCTCCGCCGTGGGACCGATCCAGTGTGGTTCGGCGACGACGACATCGGGCTCTACTGGCGGTTCGGCGCGTGCCAATGCCATGGTGAACGTGCTGCCCCCGCCGGCGGTTGGTTCGATCCAGATGCGGCCTCCATGCTCTTCCGCGATGCGTCGGCAGATGTAGAGGCCGAGGCCCATCCCGGTGTCGGTGATGCTCTGGGCGTTCGATGCCCGATAGAAGCGGTCGAAGATGCGATCTTGCTCCGCTTCGGGAATCCCGACCCCGTGATCGATGACCGATATCCGGGCTTCCGCGCCTTGCTCCCATAGCCGAACCTGCGGAGGCACGTGATTCAAGCCGTATTTCAACGCGTTTTCGATGAGATTGTCGAGCACCTGCGCGATGCGCATGCGATCGATCGAGCTGCGAACTGGCGTCCGCGGCTCCTCCACCTGGATGGCCAGATCGTGCTCGAGCTGCCGCTTGCGTACGACGTCCACCACCTCCCGGAGGTCGACGACCTCCCGATCCATGACTGCCCCCGGCTGCTCCAGCCGCTGCGCGTCGAGCAGCTCGCTGACAAGGTCACGCAGGCGCCGCGCCTCGTTCGCCAGGCGTGACACCCCCACGGCGTCGACCGGCGCAGCCGGATTCCGTGCCAGCCGTCGCTCCAGAAGCTCTGCCTGCCCAAGGACGACCGTCAGCGGCGTCCGAAGATCATGGGCCGCGGCCGACAGGAACTCCTCCTTGAGGCGCGCCGCCTCCTCGCGCGCCTGGAGGTCGCTGGCGTGTCGCGCCAGGTCGCGCGCTTCAAGGAGCACGGCGGTATGGTCGGCGAGGAGCTCGATGAGCCAGAGATCGTCCTCGACAAAGATGGGAGCGCGATCAGCGTATACAGCCATTGCGCCGATGCGACGGTCGTCGACGGTGATCGGTGCGGCGATGACCGTGTGTGCCCCCGTGTGTTCGTAGACGTCGGCGTTCGCGGGATCCGTGGTCGCTGCATTGAGGGCGACGACACGGCGTTGCTGTGTGAAAGCGCGCCCGGCGATAAAGGCGTCCTCCGGCAACTCCATCCATTCGCCACTCCCGTCGTCGTAGCGCAGGACGGGACGCTCGCCATCCGAGATGCCGATGCTGGCGCCGGTCGCTCCGAAGGCAGCTGCGGCAGACTGCTGAAGCTCGATGATGAGCCGGCGTTCGTCATTGACCCCCATGAGGTGAATCGAGCGCTCGAGGAATACGCGCAGATCAGGCTCGCGCCACGCGCGCCGGATCCACGAAGGTGGTGCGAAGCCCAGGAAGAAGGCCAGCACCGCGGCCAGCGCCGCCACCTGTGACACGATTCCGAGGAACGCCCCTTCCGGTGCCAGCAGGGCGCCGGCGAAGATCCCAACGATCGCGCCGATGAACAGCATGGCTCCACTCGCCACGGCTCGCATCCGTCGCCGCGTGATGCCGCGCGTTCGACCGCTCTCGCGTGCGAAGGCAAAGGCGGCATAGCCTCCCACGGCCACGAACCATGTGATGATCGCGAGCTCGACAAGTTGTGGCTGGGCCGCGAAGGTGAATCCAAGAGCGGCGATGCCCACGTAGGTCACCGCGCCGGCGATCTGCACCCAGCGCGGCGTCCCGCTGAAATCATCGACCAGGCGAATCATGGCGAAGGGGGCAAGGTTGAGCAGGAGCAGGAGGAATGGAGTCGTCAGCGGCGCGTCGCTGGTCCCGGTGAGCTGTGCCAGCCGGCTGACCGTCACGACCGCCGCCACCGACCCGAAGAGCAGGGCCGTATCGAGCGTGGCGCGCGTGCGCTCTCGAAGGGCATGACGAAGCACGACCACAAAAAGGCCGATGAACAGGCTCTGATTGACCAGGCTGATCAGCTCGATGGCACTCATCTGGACACGGGCACGAAGTTGATGGGGTGATCAGCACGTCGCGTGCCAGCGAGCAAGCCCTCATTGGCTGCCGACCTCTGCGTGCCGGAAGCAGGCGACCAGGTGGTCGTTCACGAGGCCGGCCGATTGCATGAGCGCGTAGCAGATGGTAGGTCCGACGAATCGGAACCCCCCTTTACGCAGCGCGCGCGCCATGGCTGTCGACGCATCGGTGTAGGCGGGCACATCGCCCACCGTCGCCCATCGGTTGTCGATCTGGTTGCCGTCCACGAATGACCAGATGAGCCCGACAGGATCGTCGAGGCGGAGCCATGCCGAGGCGTTCCCGATAAAGGCATCCACCTTGGCGCGATTGCGGACGATCCGCGCATCGGCGAGCAGCCGAGCCCGGTCGTCATCGGTATAGGCGGCCATTCGCTCGATATCGAAGCCATCGAACGCTGCCCGATAGCCCTCACGCTTGCGAAGGATCGTGATCCACGCCAGTCCGGCCTGCGCACCCTCCAGACAGAGAAGCTCGAAGAACCGTTGCGGATCCCGAATCGGAAGGCCCCATTCAGCGTCGTGATATGCCATATAGAGGGGATCGGTACCCGTCCATGGACACCGATACGGCTCCGTCACAGTCCCAGGACGGCCCGCGCGATGAGGAAGTAGACGATCAGGCCCGACGCATCGATCAGCGCCGTGATCAGCGGGACGCTCATGACGGCGGGGTCGACGCCGATGCGCTTCGCGGCGAGTGGCAATACCGAGCCGACCAATGATGCGAGCGTGCAGGCGACGAGCAGCGTCAGCGACACAACCAGCGCGATCGACCAGTCGACTGCGAGCGCGATCGGACCGAATGCGATACCGGCCAGAATGGCGCCGAGGAACAGGCCCGTGGTTCCTTCGCGGACCACGACCGGCACCAGGTCGGCCAATCTCACCTCGCCCACCGCGAGGGCGCGTGTGATGGTCGTCGCCGACTGCGCTCCGGTGTTGCCGGCCGTGCCGATGACCAGCGGAATGAACAGCGCGAGCGAGACGGCATCGGTGAGCGTGCCCTCGAACACGGACATGACGCGCACGGTGACCGCACCGGCCACGATGAAGACGATGAGCCAGACCACGCGGCTGCGTGCGAGCTGGAGGATGGAAGTCGCGAGGTACGGTCGCCCAAGCGGCTCCGCGCCACCGGTGCGAGCGACGTCCTCCGTCTCCTCCTCCTCCAGGACCTCCATCGCATCGTCCACGGTGACGATCCCGACCAGGCGGTCCTCGGTGTCGACGATGGGCAGCGCGAGCAGGTCCGCCTCGCGAATGAGCCGCGCCACCTCTTCCTGGTCGGCGTCGACGCGGGCGGAGTAGACATCGGTGTTCATCAGCTCGCGGACCGGTGTACCGGGTTCCGCGAGGACGAGATCTCGGAGTCCCAGCGCGCCGACCAATCGACGCTGATCATCGGTGACTGGAAGCGCGTAGATGGTCTCGGCGGATCGGCCGATGCGCCGCAGCCGCTCCAGGGCATCGGCCGCCGACATCCCCGCGCGAAGGCTAGCCACTTCGGGCGACATCAGGCGCCCGGCCGAGTCCTCTGCGTAGCCGAGCAGTCTTGACGTCAGCTTTCGCTCGTTCGGCGAGAGTCCGGCGAGCAGCCGCCGCGCGACCTTCGCCGGCATCTCTTCGGTCAGCCGCGCGCGGTCATCGGGGTCGAGTCCCTCGAAGAGCTGCTGCACGTTCGTCTCGCGAAGCCCTTCCAGGAGCTCCTGCTGAAGTGACGGATCGAGGAGCTCGAATACTTCGAGCGCTCGGTCCTTGCCGAGGAGCCGAAATGGAACCGCGCGTTGTTCGCGCCTCAATCGCGAGAGCTCGTCGGCGATCTGTACCACGCCGGCCTGCGCGAGCCATCGGTCGATCAGCTCGAGGTCGCCGCCGTCGAGCAGATCGTCGAGTTCAACGGTCGGGACCGCGTCAGTGGTGCCGGTCAGGGTCGGGCGTGTCATGCCACGGAGGATAGCCCCGGCGCGGCCTGACCGAAACGCAGCGGCTCCGCGACGTGCTGGAGCCCGAACGCGTGTCGCGCCGGTGCATACTTCGCGGGCACCCTCCCGCGATGCGCCCCAACCCGATGAATTCGAGATGCAGGGGATTGAGACCGTGATTGACGAAGAAGGCCCGATCCGCGTGCTGCTCGTCGATGACCATGCCGTCGTTCGGCGCGGTCTGCGCGGCTTCCTGGAGCTCCTCAAGGACTTCGATGTGGTCGGGGAGGCCGAGAATGGCCGAGAGGGCGTCACCGCCGCCGACCGCCTTGCCCCCGACGTGATCCTGATGGATCTGCTGATGCCTGAGATGGGCGGCCTGGAAGCGATCGCTGTGATCAAGCAGGCGCACCCGGAGATCGAGATCGTGGCGGTCACCTCGTTCATCGAGGAGGAGAAGGTCACCTCCGCGCTGGAGGCGGGCGCTTCCGGCTACCTGCTCAAGGATGCCGAGGCGGAGGAGGTGGCCCAGGCCATTCGCGCCGCGTACAACGGCGAGGTGCACCTGGACCCGGCCGTCTCCCGCCTGCTCGCTCAGCGACTCCGAGCCCGCAAGGATGCCGAGCCCATCGAGCCACTCACGGCGCGCGAGAAGGAGGTCCTCTCGCAGCTGGCCAAGGGGGCATCGAACAAGGAGATCGCCTACGAGCTCGGCATTACCGAACGAACGGCGCGCACCCACGTTTCGAACATCCTTGGCAAGCTCGCTCTCGCCTCGCGTACCCAGGCCGCCCTCTACGCTGTGGAGCACAAGCTCGTTTGATGGCCTCGACTCGCAGCGGGTGCGACCCGCGAGGTGCATCCGATGCACGTATCTACCATCCAGGCGCTGATTCGAACCGGATTGTGCGTTGCGCGGCACATGTTGGCTCGAATGGGTCGCATTGAGCCTCATCTGACCCCGAACTTGGTAGATACGTGCACCTGGTGCACGCGCGCGCGCAGCAATGAGCGCGGGGCTCCAGTGCAAACGGCGCGCTTCGCACTGCTCCTCCCTCTTGCCATGCTCGTCGTTCTGGCCGCCTGCTCAGCGGACCCGCCCGTTGATGGCCTGATTCCCGTCCCAACTCAGGCCCCGAAAGGCATTGAGATAGGCCCGTCCGCGTGTCCAGGGGCGCTGCTTGAGGGCGTGCTCGTGGCTGATGACCAGGTCGGCTTCGTGGTTGAGCAAGTCGACGGCTTCGTCTCGTCGGTGGTCTGGCCTCACGGTTATGTTGCGCGTGACGCCGAGACCCGTCAGCTTCTCGACGGATCCGGCCGGATCGTGGCTCGAGCCGGCGATCACTTCAGCGGCGGCGGCGGCGGCGGCGGCGGTGGCGGCGGTGGCTGGCTGGGCCCAACCGATGCTGCCGGCTTCTCCGTGTGCGGCGACTTTGAGACCGTCCCAGGCTAATGACTGTGAGACGAAACCCAGGCGGCGAGCAAGGCGATCATTGCGCCGGCGAGGAGGGGAAGGTAAATCGGCTCAATCTCCATGAGAAAAGGGCGGACCGGTGATTCCGGTCCGCCCTTCGGTCGATGATGAGAGCCTACGCTGAGGTCGGGCGGAAGCGCTCCGGCACGATCGGGCCGACCGACTCGAGCGCGGTGCGGACCAGGCCGAACGGGCTGCCGTAGACGCGGATGATGTCAATCACGAGCAGCGTGACCAGGACGACCTCGATGCCCTTGGCGATGAAGCCGAGGGTGAAGTACGGGCCCATCACCAGGTATCCGGCGATCGTCATGGCGGTGTAGCCGATGAGCGCAAGCCGTGGGAACCAGCTGAAGCGCTGCACCATGGCGATCGGGGCGACTGCGCCGATCACAACGAGGCCTGCGAGGCCAAGGTAGCCCAGCCCATTCAGGGTGAAGAGCAGTCCACCCAGCGTCGAGTGGATGTAGGCCGTTGCGAGGTCGAGCCCGACGATGGTTGCGGTGAGCATGACGCCGGTTGCGCGGCTGCGAAGGAACGTGGACATTGCAGTGACCCTCCTGGTTGTTCGTGTGACGCCGTCGCCGGCATCTTGTGTGAATCCGATGCCCAGAGTCTCGGCGTCGGCATCTCCCACCGAATCGGTCAGAGGAGGGAGGCCGCTCATGGACATTCGTGCCTGGGCCGGCCGGCGAAATGACGTGTAGGCCCCCCGGGTCCATGAGCCACAGGGACCCGGCGGCGTGATGGCGTATCCTCTGCGCGCTCATGACCCGTGCAGCATCCCGATCCGAGTCGAAGAACGTGGCGCGCGCGACCGGCGAGCAGCAGGACAGCCACGCACTGCTGTCGCGCGCCGTCGAGGAGGCGGCGCGCCTCCTGAATGCAGACGGGGCGATGGTCTACCTGGTCGACGCTGATGAGGGACGGCTTCGCTTCGCGGTCGACGCCGGCATCAGCAGCCCGGAGGCGCGCCAGCTGATCCGCGACCTCTCGCTGCCGGTCGGTGTCGGCCTGTTCGGTCACGCGATCTCGAGCGGCGAGGTGGTCGTGTCGGGCGACTATCGCGAGGATATGCGGTTCCGGCACTCGCCGGTGGCCGACCGGATCGTGATCAATGCCAACATGCGCTCGATGGCCGCCGTTCCGCTCATCGCGGATGGGGAGGTGCTCGGCGCCCTGGGAGCGTATTCAGCGCGCG
>JBBJNX010000078.1:0-8132 GCA_037721115.1 Candidatus Limnocylindria bacterium | reverse complement strand
CGTATCGATTTGCGGCCCACCGCCGAGCAGAGGCTCGAGGTAGGCGCGAAGGACCGATTCGGCGCGCCGACCATCCAGGATGCCGGCCTCCACCATCGGGACCAGCTCCGGGCACGCCAGCTGGGCGACGTTCATTCGGGGAGCCGCGTCCACGATCGCATCGAGATAGGCTCCCGACTCGACCGTCCCAGCGGTGGCGATGACTGCCACGTGCGCGCTGCGCGTCGCCGAGGCGGCGGCCACCGCACCCGGCCGCACGACGCCGATCACGGGCACGGACGAACGCTCGCGTACGACGTCGAGCGCCCGCGCGGTGGCGGTGTTGCAGGCCAACACCAGCAGCTTCACGTCCTGCTCAAGGAGCCAGTCGACCGCCTCGAGCGTGAACATCCTCACCTCGTCCGCCGGCCGTGGACCGTACGGCGTCCGCCCGTTATCACCCAGGTAGATGGTCGATTCATTCGGGAGCCGGCCATGCAGCTCGGAGAGGACCGTGAGCCCGCCCACGCCGGAATCGAACACGCCGATGGGGCGTGGGTCAAGCCGCGTCTCCGCCGAGAGGCTCAGCGCTTCGCCAGCGCGGGCGCGCGCTCGCGGAGATGTGCCGCGAGCGAATCGGCGATGCGTCTGACCCCCTTCGCGATCGGCGCATCCGGGCTGGAGACGACGAAAGCGATCCCCTCGTTATTGGACTGAAGGACGAGGCGCCCATCGGACACGATCTCAAAATCGATCTTGGAGCCCACCGCCTCCTCGACATCGGCCTTCTCGAACCCGCCGGAAGAGTCCGAACGATTCATCACCGTAGCCAGCTTGGATGGCGGATAGCCGATGGCGGCGAAGGTCTCCGCCGACATCGCCAGGCTGCGAATCGCCATCGAGTCATACGTGAGGATCTGAAGGATCAGGTCGGCCGAGTCGAGAAAGACGAGCACGTCGTCGGACAGTGCCGCGCGCGTGTCGATGATGACGAACTCGTACAGTTGCCGCAGCAGCGAGAGCACCTTCTCGATGTCGCGCGTAGTCACCATCTCCGCCATCTCGACGCGCGGCGGCGCGAGCAGGATGTCGATCCCGGACGGATCCCGCCACGCGACGTCCGCGACGTCGGATTCCTTGATCCGATCCGTTGGCAAATTGACGATGCTCGGCGCCACGGCCGGCACCCGCAGCAGCCCGCGCAGGTCGCTGAACTGGAACGAACCGTCCACGAGACAGACCCGATGCTCCTGGCCGAGCGCAACCGCGAGGTTGTAGGCGAGGGTCGTGCGACCAACCCCACCCTTCGGGCTGAAGAGCGTGACGACCAGCGAGCCGGCCCGCGCGGACTCCACGGCGCGCGTCTCCCCCACCTTGCGAATCATGGTGGTCAGGTCGAAGCCGCTGAACGGCATTTTCAGGACGGCGTCGATGCCGCGTTCCGAGTCCTCGCGAACCGGGTTCTGCGGAACCGTGAGCATGATGATGCCGACCTGGGGGTCGGCGCGACGGATCTGCTCGGCAACCTGCTGCCCGCTCACGCGACCCTGGAGGAGCGCGTCGACGATGACCACATCCGGTCGCATCTCGCTCACGCTCAGAACGGCGCGATCACCGGCGGTCACGACGTCGAGCATCTTGATCTGAGACTGAGCCTGGAGAAGCGAACGCACATGCGACGCCACCTGCGGAACGTCCTCCACCACCAGGAGCCGGATCTGTTCGCCTGCCATCCCTACTCCTTGCCCGGATCAGCCGTCGTCGGTCGTGCCACGACGATACAGCGTTCGCTGTCCTCGTCGAGCGGGTCGAGGTCGTGAGACCCGAAGAGCGATTCGACCACCAGCTCCGCCTCCGTGGCGAGGGCAACGAGCGCCGTTGGAGATGGGTACCAGAGCCCGAAGCTGGCCGGCAGCCTGGCTATCGTACCATCGGACCGCACAACGTCAGTGAGCGTTGCGTAGGAAACCCGAAGACCCTCTGGCGTCTCTCTACGCTCCAATTGACTTCGACGCACAACGCGGCGACCCCGATCGCCCAGCTCCCAGTCGAGGCTGAGGGGCAGGTCGTGCGGCGGCAGGCCTCCCGGACCGAGCGTGTCGATCACGAGCACGCCGTCCGCAGCAAGCAGCCGTCGCGCGCAGAGGAGCGCGCGGAGGGCGTCCTCCGGCCCAGTCAGATGGGCGACAACACCGGCGAGAACGGCGAGGGCAAAGCGATCTTTGTGCGCGACGCGGCGAACGTCCCCCACGGCCAGCTCAATTCGGCCATCGGCCATGGCGGCACGCAGGTGCTCGTCCCTCTCGATCCTCGCTTCGGCACGCTTGAGCAGCGCCGAGGATCCGTCGATGCCCACGATGCGATGTGCGCCGCCAGCCAACATGGGCCCGAAGAGACGCCCCGACCCGCAGCCGAGATCGATGGTCGAACCCGGATGACGGCGAGCCATCTCGCGATAGAACCCGAGGTCGTCGTCGATCGCATCGTGCTCGAGATCGTAGATCTCGGCCAGCAGCGTCGGATCAGCCGGCTGGCCGGCGAGAATATCGCTCAGCCGTCCCGCCTCCTGCCGCCCCCCTGCTCCCGCAGCTGCGTCCATGCCTGATCGACCAACTCGGGGTTCGAAAGCAGCTCGACTGCAGAAGCAGCGAGGATGCGAATCGCCCGGGGCAGCATCTCGTCGCCGTCCGGCCCCCCGGCGTGAGCCGCGAATTCATGCGAATGGCCGGGCGTCCCCGGCGGTGCGATGGCCATGTACGGATGAATCGTCGGAAGCTCGTGGCTGACGTTCGTCATGTCGGTGCTACCGGCGTTCGGGTCGGTCGGCCCATCGGTCAGTCCAGCATCGGCAAGGTGTCGGCGCCAGACATCGAGCAGGGTCGGATTGTTCAGCATCGTCCGGCAACGAGTCACGGAATCCTCCGTGACCTCGACCGTGCAGCCGGTCGCCGCGGCGGCGGCATCGGCCATGGTGCCGAAGCGCTCGATCATCGCCTCGAGATCCTCGTCGACCGGCGTGCGCAGGTACCAGCGCCCGCGCGTCTCGTCGGGCACGATGTTCGGCGCCGCGCCCCCGTGGGTGATGATGCCGTGCACGCGCTCGCCGGGCTTCAGGTGCTGGCGCCACTGGCTGACCATCGTGTAGAGCAGCACGATCGCGTCGAGCGCATTCTTGCCGAGCCATGGGTCGCCGCTGGCGTGCGCGAGCTTGCCGCGGTACGTGACACCAACCTCGGTGATGGCCAGGGCGATGACCTCCGAGCTCGTGTTGTCAGCCGGATGGATCTGGAGGCAGACGTCGACGTCGTCGAAGACGCCGGCATTGATCAAGTGCACCTTGCCATTTCCGGCCTCCTCCGCCGGCGTGCCGATGAATCTTATTTCGCCGTCGAAGTCGCGTCCGAGAAGCCGCGCGGCAGCAATCGCCGCGCCGGCGCTCGAGGAGCACATCAGGTTATGGCCGCATCCGTGCCCGACATCCGGCAGTGCGTCGTACTCGCCGGCAAGCGTGACCACGTGTCCCCCGGCGCGTCCCTGCCAGCGGGCGACGAACGCAGTCTCGAGTCCTCCGGCGTGGCGTTCGACGTCAAAGCCATGCCGTTCAAGCAGTGCCGCGGTCCACGCCGAAGCCTGCCGCTCCTCGAACGCGATCTCCGGATTGGCATGCACGCGATGCGACAGCTCAAGCGCCTCCGGGAGCACCGCCGCCACGTGCTCTGCGAGCAGATCCGCCGGGATGGACATCAACGTCGTTCCTTCGCTACTGATCCCGCCGGGAGAAGAACCACTCGATCACGCCGGCGAGGATGATGACGAAGATCGCGATCGGGGCGCTCAATGCCCCGCCGAGGCGCAGGCCGGCGACCGTGGCGATGAGGAGTCCCACGAGGATTCCCCGACGCGCCGCTCGCCCCCACGCCCCACGATAGACGATGCGGCGGCGCGTCATGATCTCGCCGAGGAACGCGAACGGGGTCACCAGGAGTGCCGCGGTCAGTGATGCCATGCTCACCACGATCACGCGATTGCGGGCGACATCGGCGCAGGCTTGCACCTGTGTCTGCGCGCACACGGAACCTGCCACGGCGACGAGCAGCACGGCGGCCAGGATGCCCGTGGCGATCAGGGCGGCAACCGCAAGCCGGTGTTCGCCGGTCACCGTGACGCGTCGGGGCAGATCTCACGAAACGGGCAATAGCCGCAGCGCATGGCGCTCGGGGTGGCCTCGAAGCTGCGTGCACGAATGCCGGCCGCGGCGTCTGCGATCTGCTCCTGCGCCTTCTCGAGCCGCTTCTCGGTCGGCTCGGAGCGACCGACCATGCCGGACTCGAGAAAATGCAGCGCGAGCTCGTCTGGGAGCGCACCGTGCTCCGCTTCGTGCGCAAGCGCGTAGATCGACAGCTGGAGCGACTCCCTGGAGCGACGATTCGCGGTCGGAAGGTCACGGACATCGCTCGACTTGTAGTCGGTGACGACGACGCGCCCGGCAACGTCACGATCGACGCGGTCATAGCGTCCGCGCAGCCGATCCCTGCCGAATGCGACGGTGAAGTCACGCTCGACCGCCGTCGGCTGCGCCGGGTCCCGCTGCTGCTCGTCCCAGAAACGTGCGATCACCTCGTGGGCCGCGGTCCGACGAGCCTCCTCGTGGGCCCGGGTCAGGAAGCCCACGGATTCCCAGTTGGCGTCCAGTGCGGCGTGCAGCTCCTCGAGGGCCATGCTACCGCCGGCCATCTGGCGACGATGGTAGGCCTGCACGGCCGCATGCAGCGCACGCCCGTAGACCATCTGGTGCGATGCCGGCGTCGGAATGCGCACCACATGCCCGTATCGATACTTGGCCGGGCACTCAAGGTAATCATTGATCTGCCCGAAGCTGAGCATCAGCGGGCGCTCGCCAAGGCGCGGCTTCGAAACGGGTATGGCGGTCGCGGTCGCCGAGGTCTGATGACGAGCCAGCTTCTCGAGAAGCGCCGGCCGGATCGTCTCCACCCCGGTCGCCGGCGGCAGGTCGAGCGCCTCGGCCACGAAGCGGCTGACGCCACGGGAGGTGCGGCCACCATAATCCTGCGCGGAGCTCAGCACGAGCTCCTCCCGCGCACGGGTCATGCCCACGTAGAAGAGGCGACGTTCTTCACCGACGTGCTGATCCCCATCCGGCGCCGGCCCGCTGAGAAGGGCGTCGGGCAGCTCCAATGCATCGCGCCGATCGCGCCCCGGGAAGCGATCGTCCACGAGACCGACCATGAAGACGACGCCGAACTCGAGCCCTTTCGCCTTGTGATACGTCAGCACGTGAACCGCGTCACCCTCGTCGGGATCAACATCCGCCGTTGACGGATCGTCGCCGGTCTCGATGAGCGTATCGAGCTGCGCCACCAGGAACGGCAGACGATCATCGCGCAGCAGGCTTCCCTGCCGCCGCACGATCTCGAAGAAGCGAGCCACGTTGGCGAGCCGCTCCTCCCCGGTTTCGCGGCCCTCGTGCGCGAGGCGCGCCAACCAGCCACTGGCCGTGATGAAGTGGTAGAGCAGCTCGCCACTGCTCTTCTCCGTGCTCATTGCCCGATGCGCCTCGAGGCTGCCGAGCAGGCGCTGCACGACCTCGATCGCGCGCAGGGCGAACGGCGAACGCTCCGGGTCGGAAACCGCATCAGCCAACGCCACCGCAAGGCTGCTGCGTCGACGGCGCGCATTCGTAAGCGCCAGGGTCACGTCCGACGCCGACAGGCCGAAGATCTCACTAGTGGCAAGGTCGTACAGACTCACCGAATCGTCCGGATCATTCACCGCCCGCAGAAAGCTGATCAGGACTCGCACCTCGGGCTGGCGATAGAGCCCGGCGGTTCCGCTGAAGCGCCAAGGCGTGCCCGACATGTTGAGCGCGCGAAGGTACGGATCAGCCTCTCGGTTACCGCGCACGAGGATGGCGTGGTCCCCGGCTCGCCGCCCGGCCTGAATGGAGGCGCCGATCCGATCTGCCACCGCATCGGCCTCGTCCGAACCCGTGCCGAAGGCAAGCAGCTCGATCGGTCCGGCGGAGGGCTCGACCCGATCGAAGCTGTGGCGCGCGTGCAGGCGCTTGTCGAGACCCTCCCGGGCCTCGAGCCGATCAGGATTGTTGTGCGTGATGAGCCAATGCGCCGCATCCAGAATCGGTTGCCGGCTGCGAAAATTGTCGACCAGCACGACGCTCATCGCCTTCGGATATGCATCGCGGAACCCGAGGATGTTGCCGAGCGCCGCGCCACGGAAGCGGTAGATGCTCTGGTCGTCATCGCCGACCACCGTGACGTTGCCATGCGGCTGAGCGAGGAGTCGCACGATCTCCCACTGCGCATGGTTCGTGTCCTGGAACTCGTCGACCAGGATGTAGCGGTAGCGCGCCCGCTCCTTCTCAAGCACGGCAGGGTGGTCACGCAGCAGTCGTAGCGCCAGCCCGACCTGGTCACCGAAGTCGAGCCGATCGGTCGTGCGCATCAGGCGCTCGTAGGCGTCGTAGGCGGCGGCGAGCTCCGCGTGGCGAGCCGCCTCTTCAGCGAAATTGGCATTGTCCGGCTGCTCGGCTGCGCGCTGCTGGAGGTCCGCTGCAACCGCGAGGTAAGCCGCAGGCGTGATGTCCTCGTCCCGCAGCCGACTGATGAGCGTCACGAGCGCCGATAGAAAGCGCGTCGGATCTCCAAGCGGCCGATATCGGTCCAGCGGCAGCTCAAATAGATGCTCGCGGAGGAGGATGATCTGCTCCGCCCTCGACAGGACCGTGGACCGATCCGACAGCCCCGCCTCCAGCGCGTGCTCCCGCAGCAGTCGATCCCCGAACGCGTGGAAGGTGCTGATGGCGGCGTCGGTCTGGCCGTATGGCACCAGGCGGTCGACGCGCTCCACCATCTCGAGCGCGGCCCGATCGGTGAAGGTCAGCGCCAGGATCTCCGACGGCAACGCACGCTTTTCGGCGATCAGCCAGGCGATACGACGCGTGATGACCGTGGTCTTGCCCGTCCCGGCGCCCGCGACGATGAGCAGCGGTCCGTTCGCATGAGTGACGGCCTTGCGCTGTCGCGCGGTCAGGTCGGCGAGGAGCGGCGGCTGAATGCGGAGGTGCGGCCGGCGCGGGCGTGGCGAGGTGGCCAGCTCCTCGAAGAAGGGGAGCTGATCAGGCGACGGCACGACCGGTGGCATGTCGTCGATGGTAGCGGAGGACCGATTCACTCCGCCGTTATCAACCGCGTATCCCGTCCGTTGCGCTGTGGCGATGAGCGTGGGGCGTCGAGCGTTTCGCTCCGACTTATCCGACCGTTTCATGCGGCCGATGGTGGACGGCCATCGTGACGGGTTGAGTGTCGCAGAGCGAAGCCGCCGGTATCCTCACGCACTGATCCGACCATCGCGACCAGTCGGGCGGGTATGGCGAGGCTTCCCGACGGCTCCGATGCCGATGCTACTCGGGGTCGATTACCAGCGGCGACCGTCCCCGCGACCGGCGCTTAGGGCTTGGTGCTCGGATGGATGAGCCGGTGGTACAGGCCGAACAAGATGAACGTCGGCGGCCACTGTCCGACGAACAGCGCCCAATCGTTCTTGCTGCCAAGCTTGAGAGAAGCGGACAGCCCGATCGATGCCAGGGCGAGCCAATACCATGCCTCCTCGGGAATGTTGTCGGTGACCCTGAAGAACTTACGCTGGGCGCTCTCGCCTCCGGCTGCGCTAAATTCGTCCACGAAGAATTCCCTTCCTGATTAGTGTCTTCCGCCAAGTCGGCGGGTAATAGCTACATGCACGGCGGGTGCCACACGGGTACCCAAGCGCCGCGATCCCGACCCGCTCCACGGGACGGAACGGGTCTGGGATGAAGGAGGATGATGAGCCGGGGCCGAATGATGGTTGTGAGGCCACCCCGCGGCCACCGGGCTACAGACGATGTACGGCCGACTCCCTGCGTTTGGATCATTCACGGCGTGCACCTCCTTCCCGGCGGCTCCAGGACCGATGCCAGCCGGCGTCGATTACCGGCGGTTTATCGATGGGAGCGTCTCCCGGATCTGTTCTGCGCGATCAAGCGCCTCGGACACCGCGTGACGGCTCGCCGAATCCGAACGTCCGCCAGACAACAAGAGACGGGGTAGAGGCGAACCTCTACCCCGTCCCTGCCAGGG
>JBBJNX010000077.1:0-8235 GCA_037721115.1 Candidatus Limnocylindria bacterium | reverse complement strand
GCCCGCGCGTCTTCTGACATGATACGGCCCCCGCGGCAGCCATTCGCGGTGGGTCGGTGTGAGGGGGCGCGGGTTCTCACCAATTTCACACCCGGACGACGCGCGACTGCGTGACGGCACCGTTTCAGCGTTGGCAGCACCGGTTTGACTGCCGCGGCGTGAATCTCGAGCCGCGAAGCCCGCCGCGCGCTCTCCGTGCAGGCATGGTGTGAATCTAGGCGCCACGGCGGGCGACTGACGACGCGGGTCCCTCGGTCAAACCGCGGCGGGTGCCGTGCTTCCTGTCGATGGCGCACCGCGCGCCGGGTTCCGGATTCCGACCGCGTTCATGGCTCCGCCGGCAACCAACAGCCCCGCCGCGACCAGCATCGCAAGGTGAAACGCATCGGTTGAGGCTTCTCGAGCGGCGTCCGCCAGTGCGGGATCGGTCCCATCCGGCGTGCTCGTCAACGGCTGAACCTGTTGGCGCACCTCGGGATCATCGACGTCGAGACCGGGGACGAGCCCCGCGAGGCTCGGATAGAAGGTGGCCGTGATGACGATGAACAGGACGGCGCTGACCAGTGGCGACCCCACTCGGCTCACCGCATTATTGATTGCTGAACCCAGGCCCGCATTCCGCACGGGGACGGAGCTCATCAGTGCGGTCGTGAGCGGCGCGACCAGCAGGCTGATTCCGATTCCGAATACAAACAGGCCCAGCATGACGTCGATCAGCGTCGAGCCCGGCGGGACGAGCGTGGCGGGATCGGCGAGATCGGCGCGCCACGGCTCGGAGCCGGCCGGGATGCGGGCAAGCCAGAGCAGCCCGACCGCCATCACGATCGGACCGATCGTCATGAACAGGCGGGGTCCAAAGCGCGCCGAGAATTGCCCGGCCGGCGTCGACAGGAACGTGAGCATCAGCGCAATCGGGATGCCGACGGCGCCCGCAGCCAGCGGTGAGTAGCCGAGCGTGCCCTGGAGGAAGAGCGGCTGGAAGGCCAGCGTTACGTACAGCGCCCCGTAGATGACGAACGTCGACAGGTTGGCGACGGTGAAGTTGCGCGAGCCGAACAGGCTGGGTGGCACGAGCGGACGCGGCCGCGTCAGCATCAGGATCGGCACGGCGACGATGGCCACAGCGCCGACGGCCAGCGCGGCCCACGCGATCGGGTCCTGCCATGCCTGCTCCTGCCCCCTGGTCGCCCCGAAGGCCAGTCCGCCGACACCGATGGCGATCACCCCCGCGCCGAGCCAGTCGAACTCGCCGCGTGCCTCCGTGTCGCGGCTTTCCGGCACCTTCGCCGTGGCCCACAGCGCGATGGCGATGAGCGGAACATTGATGAGGAAGGCGGCCCGCCAGCTCACCGACTGGACCAGGAAGCCGCCGAGGAGCGGACCGACGATCGAGGTGGCCGATGTGCCGGCCGCCCACAGGCCGATGGCACGGCCACGCTCCTCGCCCTCGAAGGCCGCGGTGATGATCGAGAGGCTCCCCGGAACGAGGACTGCGCCGAACGCGGCCTGCACGATGCGCGCACCGATGAGAATCTCCATCGTCGGCGCCAGCCCACAGCCGACCGACGCCACGCCAAATCCCACGAGCCCGATCCGGAACATTCGCCGTCGCCCGAAGAAGTCGTTCAGCGCGCCGGCCAGGATGAGAAGCGCCGAGAGGACGACAAAATAGGCGCTGTTGACGTACGTTAGCCCCTCGAGGCGGGCCACGAAAGTGGTGGGCAGCTCTCGGCCGATGGAATCGAGCGCGACGTTCACGATCGTCCCATCCAGGAAGACGATCGCCGATCCCAGGATGGTTGCGATAAGAACGGCGTTGCGCTGGCTCACGCGCGCATCGTACGTCAGGCACCCATTGCCCCATCGCACCGCCCGCGTGATTCCCTGGGCATGCCAACCACTTGGCCTTGCGACCGACCGGACCGCACTGCTCGGCGTCCCGTCTACTGCAGGGGGAGCGGTTGCCCCACCTCCCGCGAAGGCGTAGCGTTCACGGATGAGCACTGCCGCGCTCGACCGCCTGCTGGCGATCCTGATCACCGTCCAGTTGGCGAGCGGGCTGCTGACCCTGCGCGCGGGCGTTCCGGCGACCGCTCCCCTCTTCTGGGTTCATGGACTGATCGGCGGTGCGTTACTGGTGGCTGCCGTGGAGAAGCTGCGGCGAAGCATCGGACCGGCGGTCCGCGGGCGAAGGTGGCGCCGCCTGGCGCTCAGCGCGCTCCTGACACTCATGGTGGCTGCCGCGCTGGCCGGTGGCTTTGCATGGGTCGCAAGCGGTCGGATCTGGTCGATCGGTCCATGGACGATCCTGACACTCCACGTGTGGGCGGCGCTGGCAATCATCCCGATCGTCGTGCTCCACCTGCTTCCGCGCCGATGGCGCCTCCTTCACCCGCGCGGGTTCCGCGGCCGACCGAGAATCAGCCGCCGGACCGTACTCGCGACCGGCGGCGTGGTTGCGCTCGGAGCGGTCACCTGGGGTGCTGCCAATCTGCTCGACGTGGCACGGGGCGGCGTCCGACGATTCACCGGCTCCCGCTGGCTGCCCGATGGTGGTGTTCCGCCGCCTACCACGTTCTATGGTGAGGGTACGCCCACGATTGACGCCGAAGCTTGGCGCCTTTCCGTCACCGGTCGGGTCTCGCGGGAGCTGAGCCTCGACCGCGCAGGGCTGGCCGCGCTGGGCAAGGTCAACCGCGACGCGACACTCGACTGCACGTCCGGCTGGGTGATGACCACCACCTGGCGCGGGACGCCGCTGACAGCACTCCTCGATGCAGCTGGCGCCCATGCCGCAGGCTCGCGCGTGACGGTCCGCAGCGCCACCGGCTGGAGCGTTGCGCTCAACCGCGACGAAATCGAGGGCAGCCTGCTGGCCACGCACGTGGCCGGAGCGCCCCTCCCGGCGGCGAATGGCGCCCCGTGCCGCCTGGTGGTGCCCACGAGACGCGGTCTCGACTGGATCAAGTGGGTGACCGAGATCCGCGTCGGCTGACGACGAGCAGGCATGCGGCAATCGCGGGCATCGAAACCTACTGGATCGGCTCGAATCGAGCGGTGAAATGCCGCAGGGACGATGGCTGCTGAACGATGCGCATGCCACCCAGGTCGCCCGCGCGTTCCGCCACCCAGCGGATGACCTCGATCACATAGTCGACATGGGATTGGGTATAGACACGGCGCGGAATGGCCAGCCGCACCAGCTCCATCGTGGCAGGCGCCTCCGAACCATCGGGACGGAGACCGAACATCACGGTGCCGATCTCGCAGCCGCGAATTCCACCCTCCCGGTAGAGGGCGCAGGCCAGCGCCTGGCCGGGATATTCCAGCGCGGGGATGTGCGGCAGGAGGCCGGCCGCGTCGATGTAAACCGCGTGGCCGCCGATCGGCTGAACGCACGGGACACCCGACTTGACGAGCGCGTCGCCGAGATACGCGGTCGACCGAATCCGATAGCGCAGGTAGTCCTCATCGACCACCTCGCTCAGACCGGCGGCCATCGCTTCGAGATCGCGACCGGCAAGGCCCCCGTAGGTCGGGAAGCCCTCGGTCAGGATGAGCAGGTTGCGGCACTGCTCGGCCCATCGGTCGTCGTTGAGCGCGAGCCAGCCGCCGATGTTGGCCAGCGCGTCCTTCTTGCCGGACATCGTCATCCCATCGGCCAATGTCGCCATCTCGCGCACGATGTCGGGCACGGACGCATCGGCGTATCCGTCCTCGCGCTCCTTGATGAACCATGCGTTCTCGGCGAATCGACATGCGTCGAGGAAGAGGGGCAGGTCGTATCGATCGCAGACCTCGCGCACCGTGCGCAGGTTGGCCAGGCTCACCGGCTGGCCGCCGCCCGAGTTGTTCGTGATGGTGACGAAGACGACCGGAATGTTCTCGGGTCCGCGTTCGCGGATGAGCTCGTCGAGCGCATCGGTGTCCATGTTGCCCTTGAACGGATGAATGGTGGACGGCTCGCGTCCTTCGGGGATGACGCAGTCGACTGCCTCGGCACCGCTGAACTCCACATTGGCTCGGGTCGTGTCGAAATGGGTGTTCGACGGGATGACCTTGCCAGGCCCGCCGATGACGCTGAACAGGATCTTCTCGGCCGCGCGGCCCTGGTGGGTAGGGATGACATGGTGGAACGGCCACAGCTCAGTGACGGCGTCGAGAAACCGAAACCAGGATGGTGACCCAGCGTACGACTCGTCACCGCGCTGGATGCCGGCCCACTGCTCGGCGCTCATGGCTCCCGTACCGGAGTCCGTCAGCAGGTCGACGAGCACGTCATCCGAATGGAGATTGAACAGGTTGTAGCCAGCTGTGCGCAGCTTCGCCTGGCGCTCCTCCACGGTCGTGAGCCGGATCGGCTCGACGCTCTTGATCCGGAAGGGCTCGATGATGGTGCGGAATCGGTCCATTGGCAGCGATGGTAGTACTGATTCGGGAACGGCAGCCTCCCGTACCGGTGACATGACCACCGACCACGTGCTCCGCATCGACCCCGCCCGCGAATCCGTCTGGGACTACCCGCGCCCGCCTGCGGTCGTACCGTCCGAGCGTCTGGTACGCGTCGCGCACGGCGGCATCATCGTCGCGGAATCGCGATGCGCCATCCGCGTGCTCGAGACCGCTGGGGCTCCCGTGTGGTATCTGCCACCCGCGGACGTGCGGCACGAGTTCCTGCGTCAAACGCCGGGCCGTCGAACGATGTGCGAATGGAAGGGCCCGGCGACATACCTCGATCTCGTCGTAGGAGATCCCATCTCCCGCGAGGCGGCCTGGACCTATCCGCGTCCGTACCCAGGCTACGAGGCCATCGCCGGCTACATCGCCTTCTACGCGGCGCGCGTCGATTCCGCCACGGTGGACGGTGAGCCGGTGCGCCCGCAGCCCGGCGGTTTCTACGGCGGCTGGATCACCGATGACGTGATCGGCCCGTACAAGGGCGCGCCCGGCACCGAGGGCTGGTAGCCCAAACCTCCGACAGCCGGCCCCTGCGCGACGTGTCCCACGGCGGAACGGCCAATGCATGTCCGTTACTCCCATCGGGTGGCAAACGGCCACGATTTGCGCGTCGGTGGAGCGGAGCAGAGACGCCTATCCAGCGAGCTGCATCACCAGAATCGCAGCCACGTAGCCGATGAGAAGCAGCCCGCCCACGGCGAGGTTGAGATTCACATTGGTGCCCATCACGGCCATGAGCGTGTACGGGCTGTCGTAGTGGACCTTGAGACCGGCGTGAACCCGCAGCGCGAGCGGTACCGCCGCCAGCGCGATCAGCGTCGGCCACGGCAGCAGGCCGCCGACGACTCCTCCGGCGATGACCGCGAACGCCGCCAGGGCGACAACCAGGTAACCGGTACGGATCACGTCCGGGCTGAACCGAGTGGGCAGCGTCCGCTTTCCCGCCTCGGCGTCCGACCGACGGTCCGGGATCTCGTTCACGAACAGGATCAGGGCGATGAGGGCGCCGGGCACCAGCGAGAGGACGAGTGGCTCCCAGGCGAGCCGTCCGGTCTGAACCACATATGCGCCGAGCAACATGATCGGCCCGAATCCAACCGCGACCGCGATCTCGCCCAGCCCTCGATAGACGAGCTTAAGCGGTGGCGCCGTGTACGCCACACCCACGATGATGCCGGCGAGGCCAATCCAGAGCAGTGTCAGCGACCCGGTGACAGCCACCAGCAACAGCCCGATGAGGGCGGCCACCGCGAACAGCGCGAGCGCCAGCCATGAGAGCCCACGGATGCTGACAAGGTCGTAGACCGCCACCCGAGAGCCACCGGAGAACTGGGTGGGCGTGGTGTTCGCGTCATCGGCGCCGGAGAGCGTGTCGAAGATGTCGTTCGTGACATTGATGGCGAGGTGGGCGAATGAGCCACCGATGAGGGTCAGCAGCGCGGTCCACCAGGTGAACGCACCGTCGCTCGCCGCGGCCGCGATGCCGAGGAGCACCGGCACGGCGGTGGCGGACAGGAACGGCAGCCGCGTGGTGCGCAGCGCCAGCCAGAAGAAGCTGAGGCGTGGACGAATGGTGCGCCCCTTTTCCTTCGAGAGTGCGGCGAGATAGCGACGGGACTGCGGGACCGATCGCTCCGAATACTCGAAAAAGGGCGTCTCGTTCTCGTCCCAGCCCCAGGCGCGGGTCGGCGTCAGGGTCGTGCCGTCCGCGACGCGTCCCCAGAGCTGGAGATAGCGACGCTGGTCGTAGCCGATGCCCGGCTGCGGCCGGATATGGCTGCCCGTGACGTTGATCTCGCGATCGTTCGGGATCGGCATGCCGGCCGGAGCGGCCAGGGTGATGGTGCCCGCGTCAGCATCGGTCTCAAATGAGGTGGCGACGCTGGTCGGGTATCCGGACTCGTCGATCCAGCTCACGACCACCTGCGGGTAGGTCGCCAGCCGCTCAAAATCGGCGGTGGTCGGATCGTGCGCCGGCACGGAGCCGGAGCGAATGGCGGTGGTCACGCGGCCACCTCGCGTGGCGCACGAACATCCGTGGGGGCGCGATCAGTGTTGCCGTCAGCCCAATAGAGCGCGCGTTCTGGCGTGATCTCGATGACAGCGCGCTCGAAAAAGAGCGGCAGAGCGACGCGGGCCTTGAGGAAGTCATCGATCGCCGGTTCCTTGGCGCGCCATAGCTCGAGGATGAGGCGCTCCCAGTCGGAATGCGGGTCGTCCTCGATGACGCGGGCTGTGCCCTGGATGGTCGCGCGGTCGAGGTTGCCCTTCATCGCAATCGGATCCGTCAAAGCCAGGGACACGCGACCATCACGCTTGATGTGCTCGAGCTTCTTGCTGAAGAGCGTCGAGGAGTGAAGGTAGATCTTCTCGCCGTCGTACAGCGGAATAAGCGGATGCGTGACCGGTCGCCCGTTGCGACCGATGACGGTCAGCTCACCGACCAGCGCTACCTCGAGCAGGCGTTCGATCGGTTCCGGTAGCCATCCCATCGGGATCTCCATCGATTGCAAAACGTGTTACCGCAGTCTAGCACATTAGCTCGCATGGGTCGTTTCAGCACTACACTGCGGTCGCCATGCCTGATCTCGCTCGGTCCGACCTGACCTGTCTCGTGCGCCATCCCGGCGGGAACGTCGAAGCGCTCCCCGCACATCGGGTGGACGAGATCGACCGCTTCCTTGCGGCCGAGGAGACACTGATCTGGGTGAGCGCGACTGCCCCATCCGAAGATGCGATCGAGGTGCTGCGTCGCGAGTTCGATCTCCACCCCCTGGCGGTCGAGGATGTGCGCAGGCAGGGCCAGCGCCCCAAACTGGATGAGTATCCCGGGCAGCACATGATCGTCGCGTACGAGGCGGCGGAGGGTGAGGCGATGCTCTCCGAGCTTCATCTCTTCGTCGGCCCCGGCTGGCTGTTGAGCGTCACGTTCGGGCCGACACCAATGGTGGACGCCGTGCGCCGGGGCTTCGTGGATGGACGCACGCTGAGGGACGCCGGAGTCGGCGAGCTGCTGTATTCGGTGCTTGATGCAGCCGTCGACAGCTATTTTCCCGAGCTTGACCGTCTCTCCGATCGCATCGACAACCTGGAGGACCGCGTGCTCGAGGGAGACGCCGATCGCGACAGCCTGCGCGAGGTTCTGTCGATCAAGCGGCGCCTGCTCGAGCTACGCCGCGTCCTCGCGCCGATGCGTGACGTCGCGAACCGCTTGTTGCGGCGTGACCTCGACATCGTCGATGCCGCAACCCTTCCCTACTACCAGGACCTCTACGACCACCTCGTTCGCGTCCTCGATCAGCTCGACGTCTACCGGGACCTCCTGGCCACGGTGCTGGACGCGCGCCTGACGGTGGCGAGCAACAGCCTGAACGCGATCATGAAGCGGCTCACGGCGTTCACCGTGATCCTGATGGTCCCGACGCTCATCGCCGGGATCTACGGGATGAACTTCGATCTCATGCCTGAGCTGGATTGGCGACTCGGCTATCCGTTCGCCCTGGCGCTGATGGCACTGGCCGTGGTCGTGGCGGTCAGCTTCTTTCGCCGGCGAGGCTGGTTCTGAGCCACGAGGCACGGAGGATGCACTCGCGTCGGCCATGAGCATTCAGCAGCCACCCAACGACGAAATCCCGCCCACCCCGTCCGACGACGAGGAACCTCGACCGATCGACACACCCGATGAGCACCGGCAGCAACCACCCGGACCAGATCAGCCCCCCAAGGGCGCCCCGCCCGACGAGCACCCCGGGGTCACCGGGGGCAAGCGCATCCGCC
>JBBJNX010000076.1:0-8253 GCA_037721115.1 Candidatus Limnocylindria bacterium | reverse complement strand
GCTCCGAGAGCTCAAGGCGTCAGGGCCTGTCCTGCTCAAGGAGGAGGTCGACGCCGATGACATCGGCGAGGTGGTGGCGCGCTGGACCGGCATCCCGGCCAGCCGCCTGCTGGAGGGCGAGGCCGGGAAACTGCTCCACATGGAGGAGCGGCTGCATGCCCGGCTCATCGGCCAGGAGGAAGCCGTCACCGCGGTCTCTGACGCCATTCGGCGTGCTCGCGCCGGTCTGAAGGATCCGAAGCGGCCGATCGGCTCCTTCATCTTCCTGGGCCCGACCGGCGTCGGCAAGACGGAGCTGGCTCGTGCCCTCGCCGAGTTCCTGTTCGACGACGAGGCCGCCATGGTGCGGATCGACATGAGCGAGTACATGGAGAAGTTCTCGACATCTCGGTTGGTGGGAGCGCCGCCGGGGTATGTCGGCTACGAGGAGGGCGGCCAGCTGACCGAGGCGGTCCGGCGCCGGCCGTACCAGGTGGTGCTCTTCGACGAGATCGAGAAGGCGCACCCCGACGTCTTCAACGTCCTGCTTCAGCTGCTCGACGACGGCCGCCTCACCGATTCGCAGGGCCGCACGGTGGACTTCAAGAACACGGTGATCATCATGACCAGCAATATCGGATCACCAACGTTGCTCGAGGCCGCCGAATCTGGACCCGATGCCTTCGAGGGCGCAGCGGAGAACGTTCGGCGTCAGCTGCGTGACCACTTCCGGCCGGAGTTCCTCAACCGTGTCGATGAGATCATCGTGTTCCGGCCGCTCGACGAGGTACAGCTGCGCGAGATCGTGGGCCTGCTGGTTAGCGGCCTGACGCGTCGTCTGTCGGAGAACGGCATCTCGCTCGACGTGACCGACGCCGCCCTGACACTCCTGGCGCGTGAGGGTTACGACCCGATCTACGGTGCGCGCCCCCTGCGCCGCGCGATCCAGCGGGGCCTCGAGAATCCGCTTGCCAGGCGCATGCTCGCAGGGGAGTTCACCACCGGCGGTACCGTGCGGATCGACGCGGAAGACGGCGTGCTCACCTTCAACGGCGCTTCCGAGGCGCGCCCGGTGCGAACCTCGCCAGCGCCCGGTAGCTCACCCTCCACCGTTCACTGATTCTTTCGCGGCGGCCTTCGGGTACGCTGAAGCAACATCGTCCCGAGACACGGGAGAAGCCGCGATGTCCTTCGAACGGTCCACCGGCGCCGCAGCCGGTCTTGGCGCCGAGCCGGCGCCAACGCCGGCCCCGAGTGGATCGGACGCAGCAGGCGAGGGACTGCCGCCAGCCGTGCGGCTCCAGATCCTGTCGACCGAGCATTGGAGCCTGCTGGCATCACGCTCCCTGGCATGAAACGAATCGTTCAGCCGCGCCGGCATGTTCCTCTCGACCCTGTCGGGCGCCATTGTGGCGCTGGCCTTGGTTGCGCAGGCCACTGAGTTCGGCGAGGGATTCCGGATCTTCGGGCTGGTCATCCTGCCCGTCGTCCTGTTCGTGGGAATCGGCACCGTGTTGCGGATGGGGATTGCCAACTACCATGATGCGAGGTGCGTCATCGGCATGAACCGCATTCGCGCGGGATACCTCGAGGTCGCGCCCGACCTCGAGCGGTTCTTCGTGATGGGCACCACGGACGATGAGCGCGGCATGAGCCTGACGATGGCGGTGCAACCGGGCACCTCGGTCTTCGCCCAGATGCTCGCCTCCAGCCCGATGCTCCTCAGCGTCCTCAACTCGGTCCTGGCCGGCACGATCGTCGCCCTCCTGGCGCTTCAGCTCGCCGCCGTCAGCGCGGTGGCCGTCGGGCTCGGGGCGGCCGGATTCATCGTTACCATGGTCGGGTTCAGTGCCTACGCCGGACGAGAGATCGGCCGATCCCGATCAGAGCTGACGCCGATGTTTCCGACACACGAGGCGCCGCCCGCCTAGACCTGCGCAAGGCGGTCAAGCGGAAAGGGCGGCAGAGCGAGCGGCTTTACTGCCAGCCTGACCAGGAGAAGTGGCGAATCATCAGCCGCGCTCCGGTTGGCGTGCAGGACGCCGCATCCGGTGCAGCGGTGGATGAGGACCCATTCTCCCTTGCCTCGGACCGTGATGGCGATCGGCTCCATACCGGAGCCACACTCGTCGAGCATGGCGCGGTCGCCTGGCCGGTCGTCGACGTGACGCGACCAGAGGCAGGTCGGGCAATGATTGCGGTGCTGGGTACCCGGGGCGTCGGACGGCACGTCGAGCCGGCAGTTGACGCAGCGGAACGAAGTTGATTGAGCGCGCGGCCGATGCCGTACGCGGCGTGAGTCACGGGACTGGCGCAACGGTGAGATCTCCTGGAGCGAACGGATGAGAACGGCGATCGCGGTGCGCGTCGTGCGTTCGGCCTCAGGAAATGGAAGTGGCCGCCCCGGCGGGCGGCCCATCTGGCGAGCGGCTGATGGTCGAATCCCAGCTGCTGCTAGCCGACGAACTCCATCCGGAGGCACGACGCGCGAAGAACCGTTCCAACGGTCTGTGCCATGTCATCCTCCTCGTGAGTGCGTGCGGAGGGCCGCAGGGGCCATCAGTTCCGGACTCTACGCGTCGCGCCGGTCCGGCGTCAAGCCCACGGCGCGCTCAGGCGCCCGCTCGACCTATCGGTGCTTGCGGCGGCGACCGGCGGGGGTCGACTTGGCGCGTTCGCGATCGGCACGACGCGGCGGAGGGACGTATCGGCGACGGCGGATCTCGTCGTTGGCAGCCGCGATCCGTGGCGGGAAACGCACGAAGACCGCGTGAGCGGCCATCCCCATCCCGGCCAGCACGATCAGGAGCTGGAGGATGAGCGGAACGCCGATCACCACCAGGAGCGGAATGACACCCCAGGTGACGATGATCGGCCAGAAGACCCACTCGTGCAGGGCCAGCAGCTCCGGATAGCGCCGGTAGCGACGCTGCGCCAGGTTGTAGACGACAATCGCGCCGATGGCGATGATCAGGCCGGCGACCCACATCAGCGTGAAGAGGTCCGGATAATTCGCCAGCGAGAATGGATCGGTCAAGACGTTCATCGGCCGCGGAGTCTAGCACGGCCTTGGTCGCGTGATCGCGGTGTATATACGTATATATGGTACGCGGCAGGAACGCCAGACGATCCGCCCTCGCTATACTTCGGAGCCCGGCCGCCACCACATGAGGACGTCGATTGCGCGCCCTGCTCTCCGTCAGCGATCGCGAAGGCATTGTCGAGCTCGCCAGGGGCCTGATCGATGCGGGGTCCGAGTGCTTCGCCACCGACGGCACGCGGGCACACCTCACCGGCGCCGGCATCGAGGGAATTCGACCGGTCAGTGAGCTGACCGAGACGAGTGAGATCCTCGGGGGCCGCGTCAAAACGCTGCATCCCAACATCTTCGCCGGGCTGCTTGCGCGTCGGGATCAGCCCGACCACCTCGCGCAGTTGGCCGAGCACGGTATCGAACAGATCGACATCGTGGTTGTCAACCTGTATCGCTTCGCTCAGACGGTGCGGGAGCCGAACACGACGCTCGACCAGGCGCTCGAGCAGATCGATATCGGCGGCGTGGCGCTCCTGCGTGCCGCAGCCAAGAATTTCCCGGGCGTGGCCGCGGTTTCCAACCCGACGCAGTACGCATCGGTCCTGCGCGACATCAAGACCCACGGCAGCGTCAGTCCCGAGACTCGCCAGAAGCTGGCTGGCGAGGCATTCGCCGTGACGGCGGCCTACGACGCGCAGATCGCGAGCTACCTCAATGTGGCGACCGGGACCGTCTTCCCGAGCCGGCTGACGATGGTGGTCGAAAAGAAGGCCGATCTTCGCTATGGCGAGAACCCGCACCAGCTCGGCGCCTTCTACACCGATCCGGCGCATTCCGGCGGCAGCATCAGCAGCGCGCACCAGATCGCCGGCAAGGACCTGAGCTTCAACAACCTGCTCGATCTCGATGCCGCCTGGAGCATCGCGTCCGACTTCAAGACGCCTGCCGTCGCGATCGTCAAGCACGGAAACCCGTGCGGGCTCGCTTCGATCGTCGACCTCGCGGAAGCCTTCCGGCTGGCGCTCGAGGGCGACAGCGTCAGTGCGTACGGTGGGGTGATCGGTGCGAATCGCACCATCGACGAATCGGCCGCTCGCGCCATCCGTCCGGGCTTCTTCGAGGCGATCGTCGCACCGGGCTACACGCCCGAGGCGCTCGAGATCCTGCGCACGAAGCGCGGCTTCGAGATCATCGAGATCCCGCCGGCCGCGGACGAGGCGGACGAGCTCGGCATCGGCAAATTCGACTTCAAGCGCATCGGTGGTGGTGTCCTGGTGCAGACCTTCGACAACCTGGAGGAGGATCGGGACAAGCTCCAGCCGGTCACTCAGCGACGCCCCACGCTGGAGGAGCTGACCGATCTCCTCTTCGCCTGGCGCGCCGTGCGACACGTGAAGTCCAACGCGGTCGTGCTGGCCAAGAAGCACGCCATGATCGGCATGGGGGCGGGACAGCCATCGCGCGTCGTCAGCGTCGAGGTCGCGCTGCGCAAGGCCGGCGAACGCGCCCCGCTCTCGGTCATGGCCAGCGACGCCTACTTCCCATTCCCGGACGGGATCCAGATCGCCGCCCAGGCGGGGGTCACCGCCATCATCCAACCCGGCGGCAGCATCCGCGACGAGATGGCGATCGAGGTTGCCGACCGTCACCACATGGCGATGGTGTTCACCGGCCGCCGCCATTTCAAGCATTAGACTCATGGCATCGCGATCGCCGGTCGACAAGATCATCATCGCGGAGGCGATCCGCGCCACCGAGGCCGGAGCCATCGCCGCCGCCCGCCTCATGGGCCGTGGAGATCGTGACGCTGCCGACCAGGCGGCCGTGACCGCCATGCGCAAGGCGATGGACGACGCGGATATCAGCGGCACCATCGTCATCGGCGAGGGCGAGCGCGACGAGGCGCCCATGCTCTACATCGGCGAACAGGTCGGCAATGCGGATGCGGCCGTCTCGATCGATATCGCGGTCGATCCGCTCGAGGGGACCAACCTGGTCGCCACCGGCGAACCGAATGCGACGGCGGTGCTCGCCGCCTCGGAGCCGGGCGGCCTGATGCACGCCCCGGACACCTATCTCGAGAAGCTCATCGTCGGGCCGATGGTCGCCGGTCACGTCGACATCAACGACCCCGTTGCCAAGACGCTGGCCACAATCGCCGAGCGGCTGGGCCGCAACGTTTGGGACATCACGGTGGTGATCCTCGAGCGCGAGCGGCATCAACAGCTGATCGCCGACGTCCGGGGGGCCGGGGCTCGCATCAAGCTCATCGGCGACGGTGACCTGACCGCCGCCATCAGCGTCGCCGTCTCCGGCACCGGCGTGCATGCCGTCATGGGCATCGGCGGCGCGCCCGAAGGGGTCCTTTCGGCCGCCGCGTTGAAGTGCCTGGGCGGCGAGATCCAGGCCAAGTTCAAGTGGCGCTCGAACGAGGAGCGCGAACGTGCGCGCGTCATGGGTGTCGACGTGGACGACACGGAGCGGGTCTACTTCACCAATGACCTCGCATCGGGTCGGAACGTGGTCTTCTGCGCCACCGGCGTCACCGATGGGGAACTGCTCCGTGGCGTTCGCTTCTTCGGTGGCGGCGCGCGCACCCACTCGCTGATGATGAGCTGTGCCGGCGGCCTCGTCCGTTTCATCGACACCGTCCACATGTGGGACCCGACCAACCCGCCCAAGGTGCGCCTCTAGGCGGCGACGTTCAGCAGACGTACGTCGTACGCGGCGAGACGATCATCCACCGTTGCCAGCGTCAGTTCTTCCGCTTGGGCCTGGGCGACCATCATCCGATCGAATGGGTCGCGATGGTGCAGTGGCAAGAGACCTGCCGCGAGCGCATGGTCCGCGGAGATAGCAAGCGGGCGGACCCCGGAGCGCTTGATATGAATCGGGATCTGAGTGGCCGGGGATCCGGAGTACCTCAGCTTTCCTGCCGCGTGCTTGATTGCGATCTCCCACACGGCCGCCGCAGAAAGGAACAGCTCGTTCTCGGGGTCGGCCAGGATGGTTCGGCTTTCCGTGCTGAGGCGCTCCTCCCCGCTGAGCATCCAGAGCCAGACATGGGTATCCAGGAGCAGCCTCACCCCTCGAAGTCCCTGATGATCTGTTCTGGAGTGACGTCGAAGTCGTCCGCAATCCAGATCTGACCGCTCGCGAAGCCGATCTCCCGTTTCTCCGCCTGGTACGGACTGAGCCTGGCGATTGGCTCTCCGGCCCGGCCGATCAAGATCTCCTCCCCGCGCTCAACATCCTGGAGCAGCTTCGAGAGGTTGGTCTTGGCTTCGTGGACATTGACGACTCGGATCATGATCGTCGGAGGTTAGCTTAGTCCCTTAGCTAAGTCCACTCTGGGAGAGGTTCGCCTAGCTTAGCCCTTAGCTAAGTCCACCTCTTGAGAGTGGATCGGCCCAGTCTGGACCTCCGACTCGGCAGACCTCCTGATTGGCCACGGTGGCCAGCAGGTCCGCGACGGAAACCTCGACACGAAGGTCGGAGCAGTTGCGCCAGGGGCGCAGTGAAGGATCAAGTTCAGCGACCGGCTCCAGGCCAAAGCGCCGTTCGTGGAATCGCGGATGCGGCACGATCAGATCGTGCTCGGGATCGGTGACGCATCGGCCATCGAAGGCGAGGATGTCGAGGTCGATGACGCGAGGTCCCCATCGGCGACCCTGGGGATTTCGGCCAAGCGCAAGCTCCAGGCGCTTGAGCTGGTCCAGGAGATCGGCGGGTGGGAGATCGGTCTCAAGCTCCAACGCGGCATTCAGAAAGTGCGGCTGGTCGAGCGAATCGCGAGGCGCGCTCTCGTAGAGGGAGGACACCCGTGTGACCAGACCGATGCCGCGAAGCTCGGCCACCGCCGCGCGGAAGGCTACGGCCGGTTCACCCAGATTTCCCCCGAGACCGATGAAGGCGCGCACGTGCCCGCACTCTAGCGGATCTGCAGTAATCCGTTGATAATCGGCGAGCGCTAGAGTCTCACTTCTCGACCGAGCGCTCGCCGCGGGGGGGGCGCGACGACGGCATCGGTGTCTTCGCACTCAGGAGACCCGTGGATTGTCGGACATCAAATACGCCTACCCGCTGATCCTCAACAAGGTTGCGTCCCCGCATTACGCGACGCCCACGCTGCGCCGTGCACGGTTGCTGGACTGGCTCAACGCGGCTGCCGGATGTCGAGCTGCCGTCATTGCCGCGGATGCCGGCTACGGGAAGACCACGCTCCTGTGGCAGTGGGAGCGCGAGGTCGACTTCCCCTGCTATTGGTACAAGCTCGACCGCACCGATCGAGACTGGACCTTCCACATCAGCTACCTGATCGAGACAATCAGCAAGCGTCACAAGGGCTTCGGTCGCCGCGCGCACTCGATGCTCCAGCAGCTCGGAGGGCCCGGCTCGTCACGCCCGGGCGTGGCCGCATATCTCCTGGCCGAGATGCACGATCGGCTGACCGAGCCATGCACCTTCATCATCGACGACTGGCAGTACGTGAGTGCCGTGACCGAGGTGCGCGGGCTGTGGAACCAGATCCTGCGCGACGCGCCGCCGACCTGCCGATTCGTGTTCGCATCACGTGTCAAGCCCCGTCTGCAGTTCGCGCGCTTCAAGACGCATTCAGGCTACGCCGAGCTCAGAACCGATGCGCTCCGCTTCACCGAGTCGGAGATCGACGAGCTCTTTCGCGACATTTACAACGATCCCCTCGATCCGACCGACGTCGCGGAGCTAGAGCGCCGGACCGAGGGTTGGGCGGCATCGCTCCAGCTCGTCGAGGTCTCCCTGCGCGAGCGCCCGACACCGGAGGAGCGACGCACGTTCATCCAGTCGATCACCGCCACGACCGACAGTGACCTGTTCGACTTTCTCGCCGAGGAGGTGCTGGACCAGCAGCCCGAGGAGACTCGCAACTTCCTCCTGACGACCTCGATCCTCCAACAGATCACGCCCGAGGTCGCGGAGCGCCTCGCCGGCGTCCACGACGGTCGCCGCGAGCTCACCGAGCTTGAGCACCGAGGCCTCTTCACCAATCGCCTGGATGAGCAGCGGTATCGGTACCACAACCTGTTCCGCGAGTTCCTGGAGCGGAGGCTCATTGCGGAACGCTCGGACGCGGAGGTTGTCGGCCTTCACATCCACGCCGCCTCTTATTTCGAGACCACCGAACAGTGGCCGGAAGCCATCCACCACTACCTACGCGCCGGCCTCCAGCGCCAAGCCGCACGCCTGATCGCCAAATACGG
>JBBJNX010000075.1:0-8267 GCA_037721115.1 Candidatus Limnocylindria bacterium | reverse complement strand
CGATCACCATATCGGCGACGGACGCATAGAGCGGATCCCGTTCGGCGATCGCGTCCCGGATCCACGATCCCCCACCCGCATCCAGCCACGGCCGGTGCTCGGCCCCCATGGCACGTGACTCCAGCGCGGCCGCATCGGCCCGCAGCCACACGACCACCCCGCCCAGCCGCAGCCGCTCACGATCAGATGCCTCGAGGATCGTGCCGGCCGCCACCCCGACCACGGCCGGAGCCGCGACGGCGACGCCCAACGCGAGAGCGCCGGCCTCCGCCTCGCGCATGCGCGCCTCGCCCTGGTCCGCCACCAGCTGGCGGGCCGTCGTGCCATGCGATCGGCGCACGAGCTCGTCGTTGTCGACATAGGGCCACCCGGTGGCCGCCGCCAACAGCCGCCCGATGGTCGACTTTCCGCTCCCCATCATCCCGATGAGCAGCACGCGGCATGGTCCCTCGACGGTCATCTGCCGGGCGGCCCGCTCGCGTCGATCTCATGCGACATTCGCTCAGTCTACGGAGCCAGGCGCGAGCGTGAGGCACGGGCCATGCACTGAGCCCCGGCAATCCATCAACAACGCAACGAGGCATCACACCCGTGGAAACCGTCCAGAACATGGGAGACGCCGTTCTCCTGTCCGTCACCGAGGCACTGCAGAACTTCCTGGGATTCCTCCCTCAGCTCATCGGCGCGATCATCATTCTCGTCCTGGGCTGGATCATCGCTGGTCTGCTGGCCACGTTGGTCGAAAAGGTCCTGAAGACCGTCGGATTCGAGCGGGCCGCTGAATCGACGGGCATCGCCGGATTCGTCAAGCAGGCGGGGTCGGATTGGACCGTCAGCAAGGTCGTGGCGGAGATCGTCAAGTGGTTCATCCGCCTGATCGCGCTGCAGGCCGCGGCATCCATCCTCGGCATGACGCAGGTCAGCGCCATCATCAACAGCATCCTGCTGTGGCTGCCGAACCTGATCGTGGCGCTCGCCATCATCGTGCTCGGCGCCTTCCTCGCGAACTTCGTCGCCAAGATCGTGCGCGGAACCGTCGGCAAGATGGGGTTCGATAACCCTGACCTCATCGCCAATATTGCGAAGTTCGCGATCATCGGCTTTGCGGTCATCGCCGCCGTCGATCAGCTCGGCATTGCCGAGACCGTGGTCAACACGCTGCTGATCGGCGTGGTCGCCTCACTGGCGGCCGCGTTCGCCCTGGCGTTCGGCCTCGGCGGGCAGCAGGTGGCCGGGAAGATCACTCAGAGCTGGTATGAGAAGGGGCAGGAGGCGGGCCAGAAGGTCAGCGAGTACGCCCAGTCACAGTCAGGCGAGGCCGAAGGCCCCGGCGGCCGTGGACCAGCGCAGCCCCCGACGGCTCCCCAGGGCGAGCCACCGATCACCGGAGGATCCACCGCTCCCGCCGGGGGGTGACCGCAACGGAGAGGCCGCGCATTGAATGCGGCCTCTTCACCACGAATGGAGGAGTCCACATGGGACGCATCATCCTTGGAGTCATCATCGGGATCGTCTTGGTGATCTGGCTCCTCGCATCCTGCGCCGGCGCAATCTTCTAGGAGCCACGCCGGGCTACCAACGCACGGATGCTGCGCCCAAATCCCCGGCTCGAAACCGATGCGTCGTGGCACACCGACCTGCGTGAGGGAGGGTGAGCCGAAGCGGTCGCCTGTGGTCCCTCGTCGGCGGGGGCCTGTGACGAACACTTCTGGGTGCTGTGGAGTTCGTCGTCGGCAGCCTGGTCGGCTCGGTGCTGACGTCTCGCGCGGTGAGTCTCCTCGGTCGTGCTCGCGTCCTCGGACTGGGCCAGCTCCTGTTCGGTCTCGGAATCGGTGTGCCGGCCTTCACCACCGAAGCGCTGCTGATCGGCGCCGGGTTGCGGTCTTCGGCATCGGCGCCGCCGTCGTCATCGTTTCGGTCATCGGCCTATTCGTGGTAACCGAGGCCACGATCGCGGCGGCTGAGTCCTGACTCGGCCTCGTCAGGGGGGCTCGCGGTCCATACGGCCTCGTCTCCGTTGGCCTCCGAACCTAGAGCGGCGCGTCCATCGCTCGAGCGATCCGTCGGAAGTCATCCTCGCCGATCTCGAACATGCCACGACGGAAGACGAAGCCCCATCTGCCCTTGTCCCGAATGAATGCCAGTTCGGCAATGAGTGGCCTGACGGGTGTCTCGTTCGACTGGATCTGCTCGACCCGCCGACGCCAGGGATTGAAATCCGGGCGCATCTCGGCCTGGTGCGGCTGGTCATCCGTCACGCGGGCGAGGGCGGTGAACGCCTGGAGCGCCTCGCCATCTGGGTACGTGGTGCGCGGCGAGTAGAACGCGATGAGGTCGCCCCTGGTCAATCGGCGCAGCGCGTGCGGTCGGCCGTGATTGGCCTGCGTGAAGCCGCCCTGCATTCCAAGCTGCACGTGATCGCGGGACACGGTGTTGATCCAGTAGGCCATCTGTTCCAGCCGATGCTACCGCTTCCGGCAAGCCTGGCGTCACACTGCGGCCACGGCGTCGTACACGGTGAACCAACGCGGGGCGGAGTGGCGTCACGCGGACGTCGAGCTCGCGGCCCGCGAGCTCCTCCAGCGGGCTCGACAAACTGAACCCCTGACGAGACTCAGGCTGGATGAGGGAAGTGGCACAGGACGGTCGTTCCCCCTCCGGGCACGCTTCGAATCTCTACCTCACCGCCATGCGCCGCAACCAGATCGCGCACGATGGCCAGCCCCAATCCCGCCCCCGGCGAGTCAGCGGATCGCCAGAATCGGTCGAATGCGCGCGACACGTCCGCTGGCTCCATACCAGTTCCCGTGTCCAGTACCGTCAACAGCTGCCCACCCTCGGCGTTGGTCACCGAGACCGCGACGCGACCGCCGCGAGGGGTATGGCGCAGGGCGTTCGACACCAGGTTGCCAATGACCTGGCGCACTCGCAGGGGATCGAGCTCGAGCTCGGGCAAGTTCGTTGGCGCGTCCACGAGGAGCCGAATCTCGGCACCATCGGCCTGGGATTCGAAGCCCGCCACGACATCGACGGCCAGCGCTCCAAGGTCGGTGGGTTGCAGCGCCAATGCCATTGCTCCCGCCTCCGCGAGTGACAGGGTGCGCAGGTCCTCGATGAGGCGCTCGAGCTGGTTCGTTTCGGCCAGCAATCGCTCGAGGTGGGTACGATCGGCGGGATACAGGCCATCGAGCATGCCCTCGACATTGCCCTGGATCACGGTGAGCGGCGTCCGCAGCTCGTGACTCACATCGGCCAGCAGCTGTCGACGCGCGTTCTCGGTTTCGGATAGCCGCCTGCTCATCGCGTTGAATGCGCGGGCCAGGGTCCGCGTCTCGCGTGGGCCCTGCTCCGAGACCTGGGTCCCGAGCTGCCCCGCCTCCACCCGGGCTGACGCTTCGATCAGCTCGCCCATCGGTGCCGCAGCGTGGCGGATGTAGCGCACGACGCGCCGAGCCAGGAGTGCGAACCCCACGAGGATCGCTACTCCGATGACCAGCGAGAACCCTTTGCCACCAGAGATCGATTGGAGCGCCCAGACGAGTGTCGAGCTCAGGACGACCATGAGGAGCACGATTCCGCTCGCGAAGAGGGCAGCTCGCCGAACGAACCTGCGGCGGAGCGCGCGCCAGGCCTCCGGTCGCTCGGGCGGCCATGGCTCTCCCTCCGGCCACCATGGCGGGGGGCGCCGCGACGGGCCCCAGCCACCCTGCCATCCACGACCTCCGCGTGAGCGCCCCGGGCCGTCGCCCAGCGGGGGCGGGGGTCCTTCAGTCGGCAATGCGGTATCCCACGCCATACACGGTGAGCAGGTAGCGGGGCGAACGCGGGTCGGGCTCGAGCTTGCGCCGGATGTTCTTGACGTGCGCATCGATCGCCCGCTCGTACGACTCGAACGCAACGCCGTGGATGGCGTCGAGCAGTTGCGAGCGCGTGAAGACGCGGCCGGGCTCGCGGGCCATTGCCGCCAGGAGCGCGAACTCGGTGGCGGTCAGGTCGATCGGCTCGACACCGCGAGTGACCCGCATGCGGGGCAGATCGAGCGTGAGCTCGCCGGCGGAAAGCAGCTCGGTCTCGCCGCTGCCGGCGTGCCGGCGCAGGACGGCACGGACACGGGCCACCAGCTCGCGCGGGCTGAACGGCTTGGTGACGTAGTCGTCCGCTCCCAGCTCGAGGCCGATGAGCTTGTCGGTCTCGTCATCGCGCGCCGTGAGCATGATGATCGGAAGGCTGCCGGTCCGGCGAATGCCGCGTGTGACATCCAGCCCATCCATGCCCGGCAGGCCGAGGTCCAGGATCACGAGGTCGGGCGCCTCGGTCCGCACCCGCATCAGCGCCTCGTCGCCAGAACGGGCGGTCGTGATACCGAAGCCCGCCGCGGCCAGAAAATCGTGGACGAGCCGAATGATCTTCGGCTCATCATCCACGATCAGAATCTGCGGCATGGTGCCCGCATGGTACGGCGCGTCACGCGCCCGCGGATCGCTGCTCGCCCTCACTGGCCTCGCGCCTGTGCAGCTCCCGATGCCACTCGTCGCTCATCTGCCCTCTGCCGTCCCATCCGCCGGATCCCCGCGGGCCGGGACCTCCCCATCGGCCTCTCCCGAACGCCGCCCGGACCAGGCCGATGATGAGGAAGACCCCCAGGATCCAGAAGATGATCCCGAAGAATCCAATCCCGTGCTCGAATGGCCCGTGAAGGTACGGCGCACCATAGCCATGGCCGTACGGGACCACCGGCGCAGGATCGCCCGACGCGGCTGCCTGCTGTGCTGCCTCCGCCAATCCGGTGCTCACGCCGGTGTTGTAGACCGTTGTGCCGATACCGATCGCCACCGCCACCAGCAGCACCACGGCCAAGACCCGAAAGATCAGTCGCCCGTTCATGTTGTCGCTCTCCTACATCGTGTGGCCTGGAATCGGACCGATGAGGAAACCCTGATCTCGAATTGCGATCCAATTGTGAAGGCCTGATGGAGGACTTTGGTTGGATGGGTTCGGCGCGACAGCATGAGCATGTCGGAACTGGTCAAAGACGCGGAGGTGCTCCAGGAAATCCTGCATCGCTACGTGGCGATCGACCGACGGGAGGGCGTCATCGCAATGCCGACCGCTCGACTCAGTGGGCGGTCCAGCCGCCGTCCACGCGCAGCACTGTTCCGGTGACGAGGCCGGCGGCCGGTGACGCCAGGTAGAGCACCGCCGCCGCAACATCCGTCGTGCTGCCGAAGCGTCCAACCGGAATCCGGGACAGCACATCAGCAGCAAAGGCGGGGTCGTCCAGACGTTCGGCGGTACCGGGGGTGCGGACAAAGGTCGGAGCGATGGCGTTTACGGTGACGCCGTGCCGACCCCATTCCAGCGCCAGCACCCGCGTCAACATGTTCACGCCGCCCTTGCTCGCTGAGTAGATCGCGTGGCGCCGAATCCCCACCAGTCCGGCCTGCGAGCTGAGATTGATCACCCGGCCGTGGCCACGCTCGACCATCGATCGCGCGACGGCCTGCGTAAGGAAGAACAGGCCTTTGAGGTTGACGTCCATCATCTCGTCCCAGTCGGCCTCGGTGATGTCGAGCGCGTCGTGGTTCGCGCCCAAACCCGCATTGTTCACGAGGATGTCGATCTTCCCCTCGTCAGCAAGCACCCGCGCCACGCCGCGCTGGATCGACCCCTGGTCGGTGACGTCGAACTCGATCGCCATCGCGCGACCGTCCCTGTCCGCCACTTGCGCGACCAGGTCCGTCGCGTCATCGATCGACCGAACACCGGCCGCCACGATGGCACCGGCCCGCGCCAGGGCCAGCACGAGGTCGTGCCCGATCGCGCGCGACGCCCCGCTCACGATGGCGACCTGCCCTGCCAGGCTGAAGTTCGGCTGCTCCATGTCCACTGATCCTACCCTTCGCCGCGCCGGAGTGGTCTTCGATCAGGTCCATTCCGATCCTCCCCTTGCCGTGGACCGCGGGGGTGGGAAATCGCTGGCGAGGGTCTAGCCTTGCGACAAGATTAGGAGTACAAGTGGGTGGTACCGGCGACGTCTGAGCACGCCGGCCAATGCAGTGAGGAGGCTCCCCACCCATGCCCAAGTTCATGGATGTCCACCACGGGATGCACGGCATCACTCCCGAGGCATTGAAGGAAGCTCACCAGGCCGACCTCGACATCCAGGGCGACGAGGACGTCGACTTCCAGAAGGCTTGGGGTGACCCCGAGTCGGGGATGGTGTGGTGCGTGTCAGAGGCGCCCAGCGCGGAGGCGGTGAAGCGCATCCACGAACGCGCGGGCCATCCGGCCACAGAGGTCTACCCGGTTCCCGTCGAGGTGTGAGGAGCGGATCGTGCCGGCACGCGTGGAATATTCACCCGGCTGACGCGGCGCTACGGCTCGATGTTGTGGTTCAAGCGAAAGACGTTGTCAGGGTCCCAGCGCCGCTTCAGGTCGCGCAGGCGAGCGAGCTTCGCTGAACCATATGCCCCCAACGCCACAGCGGCCGCGTCGGCATCCCCCGGGCCGGACCCTGTGAAATTCACGTATTCACCTGCGCCCGCGCTCGGTCGCAGCGCGTCGTAGGCGCCGCGCGCCCACGCGCGACCGTCATCGTCGCCATCCGGAGATTCCCAGATGCCATAGAGATTGACCCAGTACACAGCGCTGCGATTCGGGAAGGCGGTCGTCTCCTCCGGGATGCGCGCGACGGCCCCGCCCATGTGATGGATGTCCACGCCCGTCGAGCGCGGCGCCATGCCGTCGGCCGCGCGGACCAGGGCGTCGATCGCGCCATCGTCGAGCGTCTCGAGCGACAGGTTCTTCCAGTAGGCACGGACGCCCTTCGGGAAGAGCTCGTCCGCGGCGGACTGCCAGCTCACCCATGGGGTCGGTTCAACCACCTCGACGTCGGCCGCGGCGGCGGCACGCAGGGGCGAGACGAGGCCCTCAGCCCGTGCGGCATCGTTGCCGGCCCATGCGAAGCCGATGATCATCACCGTCTCGCTGCCCAGCTCCCAGCTCGCGGGCGGGATGAGGAAGCTCACGATGGACGACATCTCGTCGGGCAGCTCGGCGGTCCAGTCGCGGTAGGCGCGGAGCGCATCGGTCCATTTCGGGCGGTGATAGATGAGGTTACCGGCATACACCGCCGGACCGAGCGGGTACGCCCGGAACTCGAGGGAGGTGACGACACCGAAGTTGCCTCCCCCACCGCGCAGGCCCCAGAAGAGGTCGGGCTCATCGTCCATGCTGGCCCGCACGACCGAACCATCCGCCGTCACGACCTCTGCAGCCACGAGGCTGTCGATGGTCAGGCCGTAGGCGCGCGTCAGCCAGCCGACGCCGCCGCCCAGGGTCAGCCCGGCGATACCGGTGGCGGAAATCACGCCGATGGGCACAGCCAGCCCGTGCGTCTGGCTAGCGCGATCGACGTCGGCCAACGTGGCACCCGGCTCGGCGCGGACAATGCGTCGCTCGGGGTCCACGTCGACATTCCGCATCATCGCGTGGGCGATCACCAGCCCACCCTCCACGGTGCCGTGGCCGGCGACGCTGTGGCCCCCGCCGCGGACGGCGACCGGCAGTTCGGGCGCGAGGGCGAAGGTGAGGGCAGCCACCACGTCACCGGTGGCACGGGGACGGACGATCACGGCCGGCCGGCGGTCGTGCATCGCATTCCAGACCGTTCGCCCCTCTTCGTACCCATCGTCCACCGGCAGCAGCACCTCGCCGGAAATCTTCGCGCCGAGCTCCCGGGCTGCCTCCGTCACTTCGCCATCTCGCATCGTCGATTGCCTCCGTTTAGCGCCAATGGTCAACCTGTAGGCCGAACCGCCTCTCGGATCTGAGCTGCGTGATCAAGCGGATGGCCGGCGTAGATACGCAGCCAGTCGTCCACGGAGTAGGCGCCCGATTCAGCATGGGTGCCGCGGCGATCCCACTCGGCCGACGTCAGCGATTCAAGCAGCTCCAGGCTGGCAGCCCTGACGGCTTGCAGGACCGCCAATGAGGATCCGATCGGGCGATCGTAGTGCAGCCGACGCGCGAATTCCGGCTCGTCGTATGCCTGGATGATGGCCTCGTCCTCCGCGATCAGCTTGCGCAGGCGGACGTATGCCGTGGCCTCGCTATCGGCGAGGTGATGCACCACCTGTCGCGGTGTCCAGCCGCCCTCGGGACCGGGGCGGTCGAGGTCGTCATCGGTCAGGCCATCGACCGCTTGCTCGACGGCGGCATAGCCCTCGCGGAATCGGGAGATCAGCGCTGCACGTTCCATTTGAGGA
>JBBJNX010000074.1:0-8351 GCA_037721115.1 Candidatus Limnocylindria bacterium | reverse complement strand
CGCCCCGTGCCCCGCGGTGGGGACCTATTGCGCGACGACCGACCCGACCGAGTGCCTCGTGCAGGTCCGGTTCACATATCGGTCCGACATCATCGTTCCGTTCATCGGCGACATCCTGGCGACGGATGCCGGCGGGCGGTTCATGCAGAGCGCATCCGCAACGATGGTGATCAACTGATGCGCCGCGATAGCGCCGAGGGCGGTCAGGTCCTCGTCCTGTTCGCGATCCTGATCACGGTCCTTCTTGCCTTCGCAGGATTCACGATCGACGTGGGTCGCCAGGTGGCAGAACGCCGGCACGTGCAGACCGCCGCCGATGCCGCCGCGCTGGCCGCGTGCCGAGCCCTGATCGCGGGAGACACCGATTCGGCCGCGGCACAGGCGGCTTCCGAGGTCGCCCTGGCGAACCTGCAGAACTCGCCTGCCGGCGCGGCCGCCACCATCGACGCCCCGCCCAGCTACGACGACGAGGACGGCAACGGATCGATTGATGCCGATGAGTTGACCAGCGGCATCGTGGTGGCGGGCACGATCGTCCGCGTCGCGATCTCCTCGACCGTCGAGACGACGCTCGCCCGCATCGTGGGTGTCAGCACGCTCGGCACCGGCGCCCATGCTCGGTGCGATCTCCAGGGCGGTCCGGCCATCCCGATCGTCGCGCGGCGCTATGCGAACCCGCAGGGCCCTGGAAATGGATTCGTCGATCACGTCGCCACATCGGCCACCAGCACTGCGGGCCAGGTCGACGCGCTTGATCCGCGCGGGTACAACGGCCGAACCGCGGCGAGTGAAGCGGCCCCCGGACCGCAGTTCGCCATCTATGGCAACGAGAGCAAGGCGAGCAACGACTCCAGCTTCCGAGGATTCGTGGCACTCGACATTCGCAACTTCGAAGGCGTGGCAACACGGGTCTACTACAACGGCGTGACCCCCGGCATGAACGCGAACACGCTGAAGGACAAGGAAGGCGCATACCTCGTTACCGGCTATCCGGGCCCGGCATTCCCTCCCGTCAGCACGCCGCCCAACGGAAGTACACAGGTCGGCGTTCTCTCCGGTAACAGCACCTCGTTCGTCGTCCAGCAGTTTGATGACGCCTTCAAGGTCGGCGACCGCATGCTCCTCGGCGTGTACGACGGCACGGTGCTGGAGATCCCAGACTTTGCACTGACGCCGCCGGTCGAGATCTCGCTCCCGAGCACGACGACCACGCCAGTCGACGGGCCGACGGTAAAGGTCTCGCGCAACAGGGAATTCCTGAGCACCGTGACGCTGAGCCTTGCGGGCGATGCGGATGCGGCGGCAGCCGGTCAGCCGGCATCAACGAACCTCCTCCCCGACCCGCCCGTCACGCCGCCGGCGACCGGGCAGATCACGGAACCCATCTGGTCGCAGAACGTCTTCCAACCCACGGTCAACGGCACGAACGTCGCAATGAACGACTTTCAGGCAAACGACGTTCCGCCCGGTATCTACACGGTCTGGATCGAGGGCGAATCCGGGAACCCGTACTACCAGCGGCGACGGATCCCTGTGCCGGTGCGGATCCAGCGCGACGCAAACGGCGACGACGATTACAACGACGCCGGCGATACGAAGGTGACGCGCGACTTCAGCCTCATCAACTCCGTGCTCGACGGCACGACAACAACGCTCGGCGGCTCGATCTCGATGCCGATCCGCGTCAACACCTCGAGCGCGAGTGCGACACGCTGGAACGGCGGCGCGGTCTCGGTCGGCTGGGACACCGGATCGCTGACGAACTGCTCGCTGGGCACGACCTCGCTGGGCGCCGCGTCCATCTCCTTCAGTGCATCGTCCGTCACGCCGACAACCGGCACGGGAGCACTATCCACATTGACGGTCAACACGAGCGGACTCGCGCAGGGTTGCTACATGTTCACGCTGCGAGCTCTTGGCACGAACGGTGACGGCCAACCGGTGACGCACCTCCAGACGGTCCGATTCAGCGTCGCAACGACAACGAGCAGCGGGCAATACGTGGACATCCTGGGCTTTGCCGTCTTCCAGGTCGACGCCATCACGGCAAACGACATCATCGGCCACGCCGTCACCGGCGTTCAGGCCGACCCAAACGATCAGGCACTTCGGCGAGCGCAGCGCGCGCGCCTAATGCCCTGGTCCTGACCCAAACCCACCATCGCCAGGAGCGCCAATCGCCCGTGGAACTCGAATATTCGGACAAGAACCGCCGCCGATCCAAGGTCTACATCGCCGTGGGCATCATCGTCGCCCTCCTCGTGGCGGCAACCGTGTTCCTTGCCCTCCAGACGAGCGGCCTGACCGCAGACCCCGACGTAGAGATGCGCGACGTCGTGGTGGCGACCCGCGAAATTCCCGCCCGAAAGGCGGTCGAGGAGGGTGACGTCAGCGTCCGCTCCATCCCTGACGACCCGTCAAACGAGACCGCCTTCGCGTCGCTCGACGAGGTTCTCGGACGCGTCGTCGGCATTCCCGTCGCGACTGGCCAGCTCATGACCCGCAATGTCCTCGCCTCGACCACCGAGGGGCAGACCTTCTCGATCCTGGAGCCCGGCCAGGAGTTCGACCCGAATGGCCCCGACCTTCGCGCGATCAGCGTGACGGTGGCCGACGCGAATGCCATTGGTGGCACCCTCGTCGCCGGACAGCGGGTCGACCTGATCGTCACCATGGCGATCAACCCTGAGATCGGACAGACGCCTGAGCAGGTCGATGAGCAGGCGAGCGAGTTCATCCCCGGTCCGTCGACGAAGGTGACGCTCCAGGCAATGACCATCCTCGCCCGGAACGGCGAGATCTACATCCTCCGTGCTGACGTCGAGACCGCGGAGAAAATTGCCGAGCTCTCCGCCGCGGGCGGCGTGTTCACCATGGTGCTGCGGCCCGAGGAAGACGACCGCCAGGCCGAAACGGACGGTTCCACGATTGACAGCCTCATCGAAGAGTTCGACTTCCCCGTGCCGGTCCCGCCTGACCTCGAGGAGCGCGCGGCCGGGAGCTAGGCCGAACGCAGCGTTGCCAGGGCAAGCTCCACCTGGCGGCGCGTCTCCTCGATCGGCGCTGACCCGTCGACGACGACGTCGGCCGCGGCCACCTTGTCCTCCTGCGAGGACTGGCTGGCCAACCGTCGTCGCGCGGTCGCCTCGTCCATGCCGCGCGACTCGGCAAGTCGTCGGATGGCATCGGCCTCCTCGCATCGGACCGCCCAGATCTGATCGCAGGCGTCCGCCAGCGGCGATTCCAGGAGCTTGATGACCTCGACGGCCGCAACCTCCACCCCGCCCTGCGCCAGCTCGGCGAGGCGAGCGCGAACGGCGCCCCGGACGCGCGGGTGCAGGATCGCCTCGAGGTCACGCAGGGCATCCGCGTCAGTGAAGACGACCTTTGCCAGATCGGCCGCCTGGAAGGTGCCGAACCGCTCCAGGATGGCCGACCGCGCATCTGCGTCGTTCTGCCGGATCTCACGAGCCACCGCATCGGCGTCAATGGTGGCCACGCCCGCATCGCGAAGCATGCCGGCCACGGTGCTCTTGCCGCAGCCGATGTTGCCGGTCAGACCGATGACCTTCATGCCGGTGCCGATCCTACCCACTCGGGCTGGCATCGCGGGCAGAAGTGCGTGCCGCGCTGCCCCACCAAGATCCGCCTGATCGGTCGTCCGCATCGGTAGCAGGGCTGCTCCGTTCGCCGGTAGACCGCGAGGCGCTGGGCGTTTGCTCCGGGCTCGCCATCGGCCCCCACGTAGTCGCTGAAGCTGGTCCCGCGGTGGGCGATCCCATCGCGCAGCACCTGGCGCACTGTCCGATGCAGCCGCCTCACATCACGCTCATCCAGGCTGTCCGCGCTGCGCAGCGGATGGAGGCGTGCTCGCCATAGCGCCTCGTCGGCATAGATATTCCCTACCCCGGCGACGAAGCTCTGGTCCAGCAGCAGGCTCTTCAGCTTCCCCGATCGACCGCGCAGCCGTTCGGCGAACCGTGTAGCGGTGAACCCTCGCGCGAGCGGCTCCGGTCCATGTCCACTGAAGAGCTCGCCGATGCGATACCGTCGTGCGCCCTCGGCCACGCGTTTCGACCGCGTGCCTCGTCCGGCACCGATGCTTCGCAACCCGCCGCCCGGCCAGAGCCCGATGCGTCCGAACTTGCGGACGTCGCGGTATCGAAGCTCCCGCCCATCCTCGAGCGCGAAGACGACCCGAGCGTACGGATCCGCGGATGCACCCGCGTCAACCACGATCAGCGCACCCGTCATGCGCAGCGCGACCGTCATGACCCGGCCGTCCGTGAGGTGCAACAACACCGTCTTCGCCCGGCGGCCCACGCGCTGAATCGTCGCGCCGGCAATCTCGGCGGCGAACCGCTCCGGTGGCTGCGGGTGACGGATGGTGCGGTCCCAATGGATCGCGGCACCGGTGATCGTCGCGCCGGCGACCCGCCGCTGGAGGTCGCGGGCGACCGTCTCGACTTCGGGCAGCTCAGGCATGGGTGGGGGTCATGTCACCAGCTCCGCCGCGACCTCCTCCTCGGCCTCCTCGCGCGCCACGTCGCCGGCCGACTTCGGGACGCGATGCCACCCGTCGCCGTCGTCGGTCGGCAGGTATCGGTCCATCTGCTCCCAGTTGGAGCCGACCTTGAGATCCACCTCGAGTGGGATGTCGAGCGGGAGCGCCGACCGCATGATGTCGCGCACCATGCCCGCGAGCTGCGCCAGCTCGTCCTCATCGGTCTCGAAGATGAGCTCGTCGTGGACCTGGAGAAGCATCTGGGAACGGAGCCCGCGCTCGCGCAGCGCCTCGTCAATCCGCACCATCGCGATCTTCATACCGTCGGCCGCGGTGCCCTGGATCGGCATGTTGATGGCCATCCGCTCGCCGGATGAACGCAGCGCCTGGTTGCGCGCCGCGAGCTCCGGCAGGTATCGGCGTCTCCCGAGCAGCGTCGTCACGAATCCCTGGTCGCGAGCCAGGATCTTCATCTCGGTCGTGTAGCGCCGGATGCCGGGATAGGCCGCGTAGTAGTCCTCGATGAAGACGTGTGCCTCCTCGCGCGGGATGTTGAGCCGCTGCGCGAGCCCGAAATCGGAGAGGCCGTACGCGATGCCGTAGTTGATCATCTTGGCCACGCTGCGCTCTTTCGGCCCGACGGCATCCGGAGCCAACCCGAGTACGCGAGCCGCGGCGGCGAGGTGGATATCCGCGTGCGCGGCGAAGTCCGCCTTCAATCCGGGATCCTGCGAAACGTGGGCGAGAATGCGCAGCTCCTGCTGCGAATAATCGGCACCGAGCAGCAGCTTCCCCGCGGGCGCCACGAAGGCGCGTCGAATGCGCCGGCCGAGCGCCGTCCGGATCGGGATGTTCTGAAGGTTGGGATCGGTGCTGGAGAGGCGCCCGGTCGCCGCCACCGCCTGCTGATAGGTCGTGTGCAGCCGGGCCAGGTCGTCGACCAGCGTCGGGAGGGCGTCGACGTAGGTCGACTTCAGCTTGGATACCTGGCGGTGCTCCAGAATGAGGCCCACCACCTCGTGCTTGTCACGGAGCTCCTCGAGGACCGATGCGTCCGTGGAGCGACTCGTCCGCGTCCGCTTCGTCGACGGCAACTCCAGCTGATCGAACAGGACGGTTTCCAGCTGGCGCGGTGAGCCGATGTTGAACTCGTGCCCCACGAATGCGTAGATCCTGGTCTCCAGGTCGGCGAGGGTCGCGCCGAATTCCTCGCTCATGGCGCTCAGTGCCTCCAGGTCGATCCTGACGCCGGCCTTCTCCATCCGAGCCAGGACCGGAAGCAGCGCCATCTCGACTTCGTCGAACAACTGCGCCAGGCCGCCGTCGATGAGCTGACCGCGAAGGATCGGCTGAGCGAGCAGCGCGGTGAGCGCCTCGGCCGAGGCACGACGGGCCATCGGCAGCTCCTCCGCGCCTGTCTCGGGATTCACCGGCTTCGGAGGCAGCTCGGCCCCGAAGTGCTGCGCGGCAAGGTCCTCGACCGTCTGCGATCGGAGCGCCTGGTTGACCATGTACCCGGCCACCAGCGTGTCGACGAACGAGCCCGCCAGCTCCAGCTCCCGGTCAGCCCACAGGGTGGTCACGAGCTGCTTGAGGTCATGACCGATCCGCACCCGGTCCGCGCGCAGGAACTCGGCCGGGAGCCGTTCGAGGGCGACGCTATCGGGATCGCACGGCACCCACCAGGCGCTTCCGTCCGTCGCGGCCAGCGCGATGCCGAAGAGACGCCGTTCGAGCGGTCTGCCGCTGCCGACCGACCAGCCCAGCCCGATCGCGTCGCCATTCGCCTCAAGCCAGCTGCCGAGCCCGTCCAGGTCGGTCGCCGAGCGCGCGATCCGCGGGTCGACGTGCTCGATGGAGCCGCCCGGATCCGCCAGCGGGTCAGGACGCTCACGTGCGGCACCGTCCGCGGAGTTTTCCGCGATCGCGCGACCACCGAGAAGGTCAAGGCTGAGCTGGAGGCCACCACGAGTCGCCTGCTCGGGGCTTTCGAATCCGGTCGGGGCAATGCTCGAAGCCGGAAGGCGGTCGATCAGCGACCGGAACTCGAGCTCACGGAGCCGCTGTGCGACGGCACGCCGATCGTATCGGCCGGTGCGCGCCTCCTCCAGGCCGAGCTCCACCGGCAGATCGCACACGATGCGCCCGATCTCGCGAGACATGAAAGCCGAGTCGCGATGCTCGGCCAGCCGATCCCGCATCTTGCCCTTCACTTCGTCGAGGCGCTCGTAGACGCCGTCGAGGGTGCCGAATTGCTGGAGGAGGCTGCTTGCAGTCTTCTCCCCGACGCCCGGCACGCCGGGGATGTTGTCGGACGTGTCGCCCTTGAGCGCCTTGTAGTCGAGCATCTGATCGGGGCGCAGGCCGTAGCGCTCCATGACGCGGGCCTCATCGTAGATGACGGTCGAGGCGACGCCCATGCGAGTGGTCAGCAGCCGCACGTGGTCATCCACCAGCTGGAGCCCGTCGAGGTCGCCCGAGACGATCATGGTGTCGACGCCCTGGGCCGTCGCCTTCTTGGTGAGCGTCCCGATGACGTCGTCCGCCTCGTAGCCGGAGAGCTCGCGCGTCGGCATCCCCATCATCGCCGCGATCTCGCGCACGATCGGGAACTGGCCGCGCAGGTCGTCCGGCATGCTCGGACGCCCGGCCTTGTAGTCGGGGAACGCATCGAAGCGGAACTGCGGCTTGCCGACGTCGAAGCTGACGAGGGCGAAGTCCGGCTTCACGTCCTGCATCCCGCGCAGCACGATCTGGAGAAAGCCGAAAACGGCGTTCACCAGCGTCCCGTCGGACATCGTGAGCGGCGGCAGCGCGAAGTAGCCGCGATAGACGAGGCTCGGCCCGTCGATGAGCATGAGAAGCGGTCGTCGGTCAGCCATGGATGCTTCAGAGTCTAGACCGATGGCGGCCTGCGGACCGCCGTAGAATCTGCGCCATGCCCGGACGTCACACCCTCGATCCGTATGCCGTTCTCGGCGTCGGGCGCGACGCGACACCGCTCCAGGTCGCGCGCGCACATCGACACCTGGCCAAGCGTCACCACCCGGATCTTCATGAGGGAGCGACCGAGGCGGCCGAACGAATGCGGCACATCAACGAGGCATGGGCGATCCTGTCGGATGCCGTCCGTCGCTCCAGCTACGACCGCGCATTCCCCGCGGCCGGAACGCCTGCGGGCGGCCACTGGGGAACGTCTCGTTCGCCAATCCAGCCGGCCTCACCGTCATCGACGCGAACCTGGGCCACCTGGCGCGCCACCGCGGCCGAAACCCGCGCCGCGCCGCGCACCGTGCGTCAACCCGGAGAGGTGCCGACCCCTCGCACGCGGCGGCCACCGCGGCTCGAACCTGCGCCGGCCACCTTCCGTGACTCGGGATGGGCGGCGGTCCTTGCGGCCGCGGTCATCGTGGTGCTCCTCCTGGGGGCCATCGCGGTGGGGCGCCTCACGCTCTGAACCGCGCTTGCCCGGAGCAGGGGCGTCGACAGGATCCGCCGCTGAGCGGCGCTAACTGAGCCTGCGTGGCCCGCGACCCCACCCGCGGCATGCCCAGGCGCCGCCCATGCCATCTGGTCGTGCTCAGGCCGCTCGGCCCGCGCCGCAAGAGAGCGCTGCGTCCATGGAAACCGAAGCGGCGCGGGACTGCCGGTTGAATCAGCGCCGCTGAGCGACGCTGGACGACCATGCGCGATCCTCCAGGTCCCACCCGCTTCGATGCGGTCGCCCGTGGACGAGGTCAGCCCGCTCGCGGAACGAGGATCCAGCGCAGGCCGGCGGCCGCCACCATCAGGGCCACCCCGGTGAACAGGACCATCGGCCAGGGGGATCGTTCATCCGGAATGGACG